>CAZPWB010000005.1:0-72532 GCA_964590425.1 uncultured Lishizhenia sp.
ACCCAGGGCCCATACATTAAAAGTGTATTGCTCTACCAGCTGAGCTACGGAATCGGCCTTTTTGAGGGTGCAAATATATGGATTATCTTTAGATAACACAAAGAATATATGGTAAATTTGAAATTATTTTTTCGCCGCAAATCAATGCGCTGATAGCCAAGCCTATAAAAAATGAACAGTAAGGCAATATTCTTGATTGGAATGATGGGCAGTGGAAAGTCAAGCTTGGCTGTTGCTTTGGCTAATGCTTTGAAGGTTCCTGTTTATGATACCGACCTCGAGATTGAAAAACTAACGGGTTATTCGGTTTCTGAACTCTTCAGTGAATTTGGTGAGGCTTATTTTCGCGAACAAGAAAAAGCTTTGATTGAAAAGTTGCCAGAACAAGCCGCAGTGGTAGCTTGTGGTGGTGGTTTGCCTTGTAATGGTGAACTTATGGATACGCTGCTTCAACGCGGCAGTGTAATTTATTTGAGTGTTCCGTCTGAGATTTTGTATGATCGTATAAAAGGTTCGAAGGATAGGCCCTTATTACAAGATTTTAACAGCTTTGATTTATTACTCGAAAAAAGAAAAGAAGTTTACAAGCAAGCAAACTATATCATTGATGCCCAACAGACTCCCTCAGCTTTGCTACAGGATTGTCTGACTTTTCTTAATAAAGATCTTTCTTAAACCCTACCGTCAAGTTGAAAAAGAACGGCGAAATAAAGTTGGTCTGACTAGCTGTGCTGTTGCTGCCATTGGCGAGCAAAAGATAATAGGCAGTTAAATCTGCATAAACAGTTCCTTTGGCAGGCATGGTATATTTAAGACCTCCTTGTAAGAAGCCACCAATTGCAAATATTCTGCCTTCTAAAATTTCAGCCGGATCAGTTTCATATGCGTTTTCCCAATTGACAATGCCAGTTACATCAACTTTGTCATAAGCTTTTCGGACTTTTCCGATGCCGAGTACAAGCCCCGAGCCACCGTATCCGGCAAAACCGTTGTCGTAGTCATTGCCAATATAGTAGCGGTTTCCACCTTCGAACAAGAAGTAATTTGTTTTGTAACGGCTATTGACAGCCAAAATATAAGGGTTTGTACTAGGACTGATAGCCGTAACGTAAGATGTAATGGTTTGGCTATTGGCTTTAGGTAAAAGGTAATTTACGCGTCCGTAAAATGTAACATCTCCGCTTCTTGGTATTTCAATGTGGCCATGTAGACCAGGCATATTCAAAGACTCTTGAGCCTGGCCTGTAGTATTCATGAAATTTGTATAGCTGAGACCACCTCCAAAGCTGATTTGAGCAGAAAGGTTATTCTGTACCAGTAGACCAATTAAAATAAAGAGAAAATTTTTCATGTGTTCCGTTTTACAAGAATCGTTCCAACAAAAATACGCCGTTTTAGAGCAGAATAAACAAGGTTTTGCTCATAATTAAATTTGATTTGTTTTTTGGTGTGATATTTTCATCTAAATTTGTTTTAAATGACAAGAGTTCAGTACTTTTTCTCTTTTGTGTTAGCCACCATATCTTTCATTGCTGCTAGATCCATACAGCAAGAAGGAGTGAAGTCTTACTACCAAGAATTAGCGAGTTCTTTTCACAAGGAAATTGGCTTTTTTGATTTGTCCGAAACTGATGCAGCACATTATTTACCAATGGGCTTACAGCCATTTTCTGCACTCACTTCCCTCGACACCAATTCGATGCTGGCCATCAGTCATGACTCTTTAAGTTTAATGACTTACTTACCGCAGACCAATGCTTTTCATTACATGCCAGCCTTAAATGAAGGTACAAAAATCATTCAGGTGGCTTACCAAGATTCAACCGTGGTAATGCTCGATGCAGCTCAAAAACTTTATTTTATGGATGCATCGCTGTCAAAGGCTGTAGCCGAACCATTAAACATTGCCCAAGAAGACGCTACTCACAAATTGCTTTGTTTTCATCCCAACACAAGCCGACTTTTATTTTTGAAGCAAACAGAACAAGGTTCAGAAAATAAGCGTTATGCCATTCAAACAATGCGTCTTGGTTCTCGAAAAATTTCAGAAACACCGTTGTTTCAGTTTGAGCAAAGCACACTACTTGCCTTCATACAACAAACTCAAGATTTAGCTCTAGACGAAGTTTTTACGTTTGATCCTGTTTCTATGGCGGTTCATCCTCAGACCAATGAATTGTATATCCTTAGCAGCACAGGTTCAATCTTAACACTGGATCAACAAGGAAATTTCCTAAGCTTTCAAAACATTGATCTTCAGCAGATTAGTCAGCCAAGAGTTTTATCATTTGATTTGAACGGCGACTTACTGCTCATGGACGGCTCCGTCTTGCATCCGGTCATTCTAAAGGTGCGTTGGCAAAAGATGCTTCCTAAGAAGGGGACCCTCGTTAAACAAGCCATCTAACACAGACAAATTAGTTACAAACGCTTGCTCTTGGGCAAACAATTGATAATACGGCGTCGTTGCTTCCTGCATTCTACCCAACCATTCTTTTTTATCAGTTCTTGAACGCTGGAAATCTTTACTATACTGGAGTTTTGTTGCTAGTCCTAAAGCTGCTGAAAGCCAATTCCATATGAGTTCATTGAGCTCCAAAAGCGTTTTGGGTTGTGCGGCAAATATAGCCTTGAGGTCATGTGTATAATGCTCGAAATGTGGTGCGTTTGCATAAGCACTTTCAATAGCTCGCCAATGATCAGTGACCCAAGATTTTGAGTAATCAATGAGGCAATCTTTGATTTTGACTTTTTGTCCGGAGTGGTGAATGACCGGCACATTCAACTGCAACACGCCGTTGGCTGTCAAGATTTCACAGCGCGTTCGGATGCTTTGCTTCACAAAGTGCTCGTGTATTTCAATAAGTGGCTCAGGACTGTTCATGAAGGCCTGTATATAGGCCATAGACGGAAAATAGGCAGTCTGAAAGCTAGACATTAGTCAACAATGCGGAAAATTCTGTCAATGCGTATGCCAAGGAAAGAATCGACAAATGGCGATTTCGAGAACCAAACGAATGAGGCTCTGCCCACAATATGGTCCTCGGGTACAAAGCCCCATACGCGAGAATCTGCCGAATGGAAGCGATTGTCTCCCATCATCCAGTAATAGTTCATGGCAAAGCGGTAATGCGTAGCGAGTTTGCCATCAATATAAATTTTATCACCTTTAATGGCCAGTTGGTGCCCTTCATAAGCGCTGATGATACGTTTGTACCAAGCAATGTTCTTGGTGTTGATAGCAATGCGCTGTCCTTTGCGTGGAATTTGAAAGCGCTGAAAATCAGTCATGGTGTTATTGACATTGAAATCTTTCGGAAACTGATCGAGGTTGGCAATTTTTTGTAACGGCGTTGCCTTAAGCGCTTCTTGGGCAGACCACTGTGGATAACGCACCTTTTCTAGGCGAATACGGAAGTCTTGTTCAATTTTTTGCTTTTCTTGTTTGGTCAGGTTCAAGACATAGTATTTCGGGTCATTGAAGGCGTCAAAATCGGTGCGTGCGCCATCTGAAGAGTTTTCAAGACCATAGCGAGAAAGCATTTCAGGTACTGATGGGAAAGAAACCTTTGTTTTTTCAATGCGATACAACAAGGCTTGACCCGGAGAAACATAGGCTCTTTTTCCGTTCACATATAAAACAGAATTTTTGATTTCAAGTACATCACCAGGCGTTCCTACACAGCGCTTAATATAGTTTTCGCGCTTGTCAACCGGTCGAAAAATAAGTCCACCGTGAGTTTGGCCATATTTACTTTCTTCCATATATACTGGGAACTCACCATTTTTAAAGCGTTCGCGCGCAAGGTTTTTCCAGTAGGCGTGTTGTTCAATAAACTGAGCCAACAAGTTGTTTTCGGCTGGTGTTGCTTCGCGTCTCTCCCAAACGGCACTGACATTATTTTTAATGGCAAATTCAAAAAGTGCTTCTTGATTCACGAGACCATGGAAGTCGTGTCCCATGAGGCCACCTGGCATTCGTGGGTCTAAGATAGCGGTGTCACCTGAAGGAAAGTTAAATACAACGATGTCGTTGCGCTTAATTTTCGCCCAACCAGGTAAACGGGTATAGGTACCTTTTTCCCAGTCAAGGTATGATTTGATATTGACAAGTGGAACAATGTTATGCACCAAGGGGTAGGAAAGTGGTGTGATGGGTACTTTAGGGCCATAGGCTAATTTATTAACCACCAAAAAGTCACCGACCAACATGGTTTTTTCCATGGAGCCGGTTGGGATTTGAAATGGTTCGAAAGAATAGGTACGAATGACAGCTGCAGCTACAAGGGCCCAAATGAAAGAGTCGCCGTATTCTTTAACTCTTGGTTTGGCACCTGGCTTATCGCGAGAGATTTTATCAAAGCCAATGGCTAAGATGTGGCCGATGACAGGCAGCGCCATGAATAATACCAAATGATCACCCCATTTTCTGATTTCAACTTCTCTTGAATTAGACCAATTGGTAGCTGGTCCATAAGTTAGGGCTTCGCTTTTAGCAACTTGATTGAATAACAAATACGGAAAAAATAACCCTTGTAAGGTTTCTTTGAGGTTGTAAAAGCCAAAACGACGCAATAAACTCACGTTGATCGTCATCCACATGACTAGATGCACGCCAGGGAAAGCAAATAATAAAGACCACCAAGGTTTATTTAGTACTTCTTTGTACAAAATGAAATAATTGTAGCCAGGCACCATGGCCTCCCATGATTTTCTTCCGAGTTTCGGGAAAACTTTATGCCATTGAGCAAGGTAGGGGTGTAGGAGGATCAGTAAGTAGAAATAAATGAAACTCATGCTTGAATGTTTAGTACGTCAGACATTTGATAACAGCCTTTGCGGCCTTTTAAAAATTCGGCGGCAAGTACTGCGCCTAAGGCAAAGCCCTTGCGATTATGGGCAATGTGTTCGATGCGAATGGTATCGATTTCAGAGTTATAGCTGACCTCGTGTGTACCGGGAACGTCCGGAACTCGGTGTGCGACTACCGGAATTTCAGTGGCTGAATTTGGCTCTAAGCTCCAGCTGTCATATTGTGTTTGAATCTGGAGAATGTCGTTCAATAGACTCACAGCTGTGCCACTAGGAGCATCTAGTTTTTGAACATGATGCGTTTCAGACAAACTCACTTTATATTCGGGATAGTTCGAAAGCAGTTCGGCTAATTTTTGATTAAGGGCAAAAAATAGATTGACACCCACACTAAAGTTGCTTGCGTATAAAAGAGCAGACTGCTGCTCTTCAATAAGTGCTTGTGCACGTGGAAGGTCTTGGAGCCAAGCGGTAGTGCCCACAACAATGGGTACTTGTTGTTTAGCACAGAATTCAATGTGTTGAACGGCCAAATGCGGTTGCGTGAACTCAATGCAGATATCGACCAAAGACCAATCTATGCTTGTTAATGGTGTTTGAGAGTTGATTTTAGCCACAATTTGATGGCCTCGTTCTAAGGCAATTTGTTCAATGGCCTTTCCCATTTTTCCGTATCCGAGCAGGGCGATGTTCATATTGTAAAAATAATATAAATCAATGAAAGCTCAGGCTTAATCTTGCCCCGACATAACCCTGCGTAGAAAAGAAGGGGTCTAGATGAAAACTGAGATCGGGTGAAGTATCAAAATTCACAAAATGTGCTTCTGCGCCAGCTTCGGCAATTTGAATGAAATAGACGGCTGCAAGGCCAAGGATAGAGAGGTCTCGCCAATCTAAATATTGTCTATACAGTTGCAAAACCGCGGCGTCATCATATAGCGCGTATTTAGGGTCAAGTGTGCCGCCAATTTGCCGCTGAGTATACTCAAATTTCAAATCCTTTTGCATGCGCTGATTACTGATCAAAAAGTAACCAGCACTTCCGACCCCGGCATAAATAATGGGCACTTTCCAAATGGCATTGTTGTGTCGGGTAGAAATGATGCTGTTTCTGATTTGACCTGCTCCGGGAATGATCGCAGAGTAGAGCATGCTTTTCTGATGAAATTCTAGGCCGGATGAATCGGGTTCACTGATGATTTGCGCAAACGATAGCTGCTGAAACAAAAAAATCAGTACTAGGATTCTCATTCTGTTTTTTTCAACATCTCGATGAGGCGCTGTAGTTGTTGCTCTTCTTCGAAATGAATGATCAATTTACCCTTACCGTTCGACTCTTTATCTAGGCTTACCTTACTTTGAAGTTGCTCACTAAGATATGAGAGATAAAGTTTTTCGGTGGTGGTAAGCGATATCTTTTCTTTGCTACTGCTTTTTGAAGCTTCTTTGCCCTGACTGCCTAATTCTTGGGTTGGTTTACTGAGGGCCTCTACGGCACGAACAGAAAGTTGTTCGGTAAGAATGCGATCAAGTGCAGCAAGCTGTTCTTTTTCAGAGCTAAGTGCTAAAAGCGCGCGCGCATGCCCCATTGACAATTGTTTGTCACGGACGGCTGCTTGAATGGGCGCAGGTAATTTGAGCAGCCTCAAATGATTGGCGATATGAGATCTTGATTTTGCCACCTTTTCACTGAGTTGATCTTGCGTGAGCTTGCATTCGTCGATGAGCCTTTCATAGGAAAGTGCCACTTCAATGGCATTGAGATCCTCGCGCTGAATGTTTTCCACCAAGGCCATTTCTAGCATGGTTTGGTCATTGGCAATGCGCACATAGGCCGGGACTTCAGTTAGACCCGCAAGTTGCGCCGCTCTGAATCTACGCTCACCTGAAATCAGTTGATAGCGGTCTCGTCCCATTTTTCTGACGGTAAGGGGTTGAATAATTCCGTGGGTCAGGATCGATGTTTTGAGTTCTTCAAGTGCACTCAGTTCAAAATGGGTGCGTGGGTTAAATGGATTGGCTTCAATGGAGCTGATCAAAATCAGGGCAACAGCACCTGCCGGAACTGCATTGTTATTGCTCGTGATGTCGGTGTCTGAATTTTGTAAAAGTGCACTTAAGCCACGGCCTAAGGCAGGTTGTTTTTTCGGATTAGAGCTCATGATCAATCTCTATTATTTTATCGTCGTTGCCAATTTTTGTGGCGTCGTTTTTTTGTAAAAGTTCACGTGCGAAGTTCAGGTAGTTAATGGCGCCTTTTGAGGAGGCATCGTACATGATCACCGTTGAGCCATGGCTAGATGCTTCACTAAGTGTGGTGTTGCGGTGAATAACGGTATCAAAAACCAACTCTTGAAAATGCGTCTTGACTTCGTCTACTACTTGGTTCGCTAAACGCAAACGGGTGTCGTACATGGTGAGGACCATGCCTTCAATTTCCAAACTTGGGTTGAGGCGACCCTGAACAATTTTAATGGTATTTAGCAATTTGCTGAGCCCTTCTAAGGCGAAATACTCGCATTGTACTGGAATCATGACCGCATCTGCGGCAACAAGCGCATTGACAGTAATGAGACCAAGTGAAGGGGAGCAGTCAATTAAAATAAAGTCGTAGTTGTCTTTAATTTGCTCGAGTGCTGCTTTGAGCAAATATTCGCGGTTGGGCATATTGATCATTTCAAGTTCTGCACCAACAAGGTCTACGTGTGAAGGTAAAATGAAAAGATTCGGATTGGTGGTTTCAAGGATGGCCTCATTAGGATGATTCCCGTTTACCAAGCAATCGTAAATGTTTTTGACAGATTTAGGGTCAAAACCAAGGCCAGATGTAGAATTTGCCTGCGGGTCAGCGTCGATAATCAGTGTTTTGTATTCAAGCACACCGAGACAGCCACCTAAATTGATGGAAGTTGTTGTTTTACCGACTCCGCCTTTTTGGTTGGCGATGGCAATGATTTTACCCATAATTGATCTATTGAAAGCTAAAATTACAAGTAGTTCTGCATTCTTGGAAGCCCCTGTCTAGGAACTTATCAACCATTTTTATTAGCCAGCTGTCAATATCATTCATTCACAGCGTTTTAGTCATGTAAAACAATCCGTTGTTTTTCTGTAATTTTGCTTAATGTTTGCCAAGCGATATGTTAAGATAGGAGCAGCAGCTGCCAATGACATTCAATTCACTGATCCTGAATTGTTGCCTTATCATGCGCTTTTGCTGCAAGATAGCAATGGTGCCGTTTATTTTCATTTGTGTGTAGCTGAAGCAAAGGCAATGTTGAACGGTACTGCTATTGAGCAATTAGCTGAACTTCATGCCGATGACCACTTGCAAATTGGCGCTACAAACTTGGCAATCAAAGACTTATTTGATTGGCCTGTACAGGCAACAACCGATACACGCAAAGCAACAGATTCAGACACTGGCCTTGAGTCCAGTTCTAAACGAGGCCTGAGTTTACAACTCGTTGTCATCTATGCGGCAGTCGCTTTGTTACTGATTCTGATGGCTTTTTATGTTTAGCCCAAAAAAAATGCAATTTTCTGTGAGCAAATCAGAAAATATTCGTAATATTGCACCCCCGTTTGGTTGAAAACGGTTTAAAATTTCTGAGATGAACGTCATTAAACAAATTGAGCAAGAGCTCATCGCCAAAAATGAACTTCCAGCTTTCGGAGCCGGAGACACCATTATTGTTTCTTACCGTATTGTTGAGGGTAACAAAGAGCGTATCCAGCAATTCCAAGGTGTAGTTTTACAACGCCGTGGTGCAGGTGCTACTGAAACTTTTACAATTCGTAAAATGTCAGGTAACATCGGAGTAGAGCGCATCATTCCTGTAAACTCTCCTTTCATTGATAGCATTACAGTAGTGAAACGTGGAGCTGTGCGTAGAGCACGTATTTTCTACTTCCGTGAGCGTACTGGTAAATCTGCTCGTATCCGCGAAAAGAAAAATTTCAGTCACTAAGCACTGTAAAAATCATATTCAAAAAGGAGCTCATTGGGCTCCTTTTTTTTTTGTGCCTTCTATTTTCTATCTCACCTCATTAGCATTTGATTTGCAAGAATAGAATAGAATAGAATTCCTATTTAGTGGAATTACAATCCTAGAATTTCGAAATCCGTTCTCCTATTCTTTGCTCTATTTTCTGAAGAAGTATTGGCAACTTTGGGTTGTGTTTCGCCAAACCCTTTTGCTTGTAACCTTTCTGGAGCAATGCCAAGTTCAATCAAGTAATTGACCACTTCCTGTGCTCTGCGTTCAGACAAGAGCAAGTTATTTTGTTCGGCGCCAAGATCGTCAGTATGGCCATTAATTTGCAGTGAAATATTTTGCTGTTGTTGCAAATAGGCTGCAAAACTCTGCAAAAGAATTTTTGCCTCTTTATCCAGTAAATGACTCTCGGTGGCGTAATAAATGGAGGCGAGGGTATACGCTTTTCCGACTTCAAGACTATCCACCACGAGTTCTTTAGCTGATACTTTATTGGTTGGCGTACTGAGTTCGTCGGCTTTGATGACCTGGGCTTGAAAACTATGGTTTTCCTTACTGGCTGAAATACTGATGTCCTCTCCAACTTGAACGGCTATAGCATAGGTACCATCCTCATTGGTTTGTCCGGCCTCGATTTGCTGCTCACGATTGTGGTAGTTAAGTTGAAGATCAGCGCCAGCAATTCCTTTTCCTTGTTCATCGACAATTTTCCCTGTCAGGATTCGGACTTCTTTAGGCCTAGCCGCTTCGTATAGTTCAAAACTATAGATATCCCAATTTTGTCCCTGATAACTAGAAAAATAAGCTTCTTTGCCATTGGTCGATACAAAAAGCCCGAGCTCATCTGCTTCTGAGTTAATAGGATATCCGAGGTTTTGAATAGGGCCCCAACCATTTGCGGTCTTTCGCATGTAGAAGATGTCTAAGCCGCCCATTCCAGGCCTGTCTCGTTTGCTTTCTGAAACAAAGTAAAAGGTTTCTCCATCTTGATGGAAAAAGGGGCTTTTGTCTTTGCCTGCTGTATTCACTATCGTGAATGGTTGCGCCGGTCCCCACGAACCATCGGCTTGTTTTTCGCTAAAATAAATATCGTTGTCTTGAGATCCTTTTCGAAAACTTGTGAAGTAAAGGATTTTCCCATCAGAAGATAACGAGGGCTGAGCTTCCCAACCATCTTTGGTATTGATTTGCGGTCCGAGGTTTTTTAATGGCCCCCATGAAAAGGAATTTTTTCCTTTGACTTGAGTCACTTGATAGCGTGTACTGAAAAGGTCGCAATTCAGGTATTCCTTTTGGTAAACGATTTCTTTTTTACAGGCGCAAATAATCATTTCGCGGTTGTCCGCAGAAAGACTCGCTGACCCATAATTATAGAAAGTTCCATCATTAAATGGACTACTCAGTGCAAACCCTTGATTGAATTGAATTTGTTCGGCTTGAGCCATAGTAAATTCTTCTTCAACACCCCCAGAGATGTCTCCAAGATTGGTTTTGTCTGCTTTTCTAGTAAAGAAGAGTAGTTCGTTGTCCGGGCTCAGCATCGGGAAATATTCGTCTTGAGCTGTGCTGACCTGTTGAACCTTTTTTACCTCATAAGGAACCGGATACAGTCTGGCATTGCGTAAAAAACTGAGCTCTTTGTAAACTGGCGCTAATTCGGCCTTGATTTCATCATAGTTTTGAAGACTTTCATCACGGCTATCAGGGTACAAGGAATCATAGGCAAATAAAGTTTCAATCTGATTCAAACAAGCATCTTTGCGATTAAAATTGTAAAGTAATTTGGCACTATAGTAATAGGCTTCAGGATTGTAATCAGGGCATTTTTGAATTGCTGCCTGAAAGAAAGTCAAAGATTTTTGGAGTTTCCTTTCTCCCTCGGCCTGAGTTGCGTTGTTTTTATATTCGGCACTGCCTTTTGAATAAAATAAAATACCGAGGTAGTAGTATGCTTGTACATTTTCAGGATATTTTTGAGCAACGGTTGCTAAAGCTTTGGCTTTTTCTTCAAAACTTGTAGTATTTAATGCTTCTTGGAGTGCTTTATTGATTTTTTTATCGGTGGTAGTACATGCTGCTTGTTGCGCTTGTGCAAACATTGCCATTAAAAGGGCAAAACTCAATAAAAGTTGGCGAAACAAGCACATAGTGCTATCTACGAACTTGTCGTAAAAAGTTACATTTTTTCGAGAATATTTACGCAATAAGCAATGTCTTGTTCGCTCACGTTTAAATGCGTTACCATTCGAATCATACCCGGGCCAAAAGCCATGCATCGAATCTTATTTTCAGCAAGTTGAGCTAATAAGTGGTCGCGCGCAGATTCATCTTTGAGAATAGCAACTACAATATTTGTCTGTACGGGCACTATTTCTGCAATGTAACTACATTTTTGAAGGGCGAGTTCTAAAGCTTTAGCATGGCGGTGATCATCTGCCAATCTGCTCCTATTATTTTTAAGTGCGTATAGCCCCCCAGCTGCAATAATACCTGCCTGACGCATACCGCCGCCCATTACTTTTCGCACCCGCCGCGCACGCTCAATAAAGGATTTTGTTCCGAGTAAGACAGAACCAACAGGAGCTCCGAGCCCTTTAGATAAACAAACAGAAATGCTATCAAAAAATTGACCGTACTGAGCTGCTTCCATGCCGTTTTCAATTAAGGCATTAAAAACACGGGCGCCGTCTAGGTGTAAGGGAAGGCCAAGTTTGGTACAAAGTTCACGTATATTTTGAAGTTCAGCTAGATCGTAAATAGCACCGCCACCTCGGTTGGCTGTATCTTCTAGACTTACTAACTGAGTCAGTGGAAAATGAACATCATGTGGAGGATTGATCCATTTTTCAATGGAAGCAGCAGTTATCCGACCACGGTCTCCACTCAAAAGGCGAACAGAGGCTCCGGAATTTTTGGCGATTCCACCACCTTCGTACTTATAAATATGACTTTCTTCGTGGCAAATAACTTCACCTCCAGGTTGCACATGAACATTGATGGCAATCTGATTGGTTTGCGTACCTGAACTACAAAACAAGGCTGCTTCTTTGCCAAATAATTGAGCGGCATAAGCTTCGAGCTCTAAAACACTTGGGTCCTCCATAAAGACATCGTCACCAACTGGCGCTGCAAGCATAAATGCGCGCATTTCTTGCGTAGGTTGTGTAACGGTGTCACTGCGTAAATCAATCATATTTGTACTTTTAGCAAAAATACAATTTCGCATGGATGTTTTGCTCTCGATTGTTGTGTTCATTTTAGTGCCCTTTATGGGTGCTTTGGCAACCTTTTTCACCGGATTCGGTCTCAACACCATTTTAGTTCCTGTTTTCTTGCTTTATTGGGATGCACCAATAGCGGTCTTAATGGCGGGTATCGTACACCTTTGCAATAATATTTTGAAAGTAGCGCTCACGGCGAGGTCGATTAACTGGGACTTGTTTCGAAATTTCGGTATCCCCGCAATTATTTTTGCTTTTTTAGGTGCCTTTCTTCTTAGTACTTTAACAGCCAAGACCACTACAAATTTAGAGCCTATTTTTGGCGTTATTTTGATGTGCTTTGCTTGTTTGGAGTTTTTTAATTGGAAACTACCCATTCATGGGCAGTGGGCTATGCGCTTTGGAGGAGTATTGAGTGGTTTTTTTGGTGGCTTTTCTGGGCATCAAGGTGCACTTCGGGCAATGTTTCTATCCAAACTTAAAATTGAACCCCTTGTTTTTGTTGCTACAACCGCAATTATTTCGCTGTTAGTAGATTTGACTAGAATTAGCGTATATTTTTCAAGTACTGCCTTTTTTAGTTATTTCCCAACGCTACTTATCTATTTATGTGTTCCGGCCGCCTTAGCTGGTACTGTAGTGGGTAAAAAGTACATTCCAAAGGTCAATCATTCCAAGATGTCCATGATAGTTGGTATCGGGTTGTTTGTGATGGGCCTCAGCATGTTGCTGAAGTCACTTATTCCTTTTCATTAGTTTTCGGAAACAACTGTTTCTTCACGCCATATTCATCGATCACAAATTCTTCGATTTTTTCTCCTTTGCTACTGTAGGTACAGCTATAATTGAGCTTCCCATCGACATAGAACGATTCGTGTTTACCAACTGGGATATCGGCTAGATATTGCTCGGAGTTCAGTACTTGACCACGCTCATCGAAGGTTTTGAAATCGCCATTCTTCTTGCCATCTTTCCAATTTTCTATGCGAGCCGTTTTACCGCTGTTAAAATAATAGGTCCAGACGCCATTTTTTTTACCGTTCTTATAATTGAGTAAGCTTTCTTTAGTACCTTTTTCAGTGAGTGTATACATTTGGCCATCTAGAAGCCCATTGTTATAATGACTCACTTTTCTTAGTTTACCATTGTTGTAATAAGTGCGTTGCTGACCATGTAGCTTGCCATTTGCGTAGTTTTTTAAGGTCAGGGTATCTTGTTGCTCATTGCGGATAAATTGAATAGAAGGGCCATCTAAAGCACCATTTTTATACCAAATTTCAAATTGCTTCCACTGTGTGGAGTCAAAATAAATGATGGTAGAACCATTTTGTAAGCCTAAATGATATTCTTGAATGGCTTGAATACAGCCCGTTCGGTAGTAAGAAGTATCGCGACCTTCTCTTTTTCCATTTTCAAAATACAATTTTTCTTCCACTAAGAAATTGGAATAACAACTCGTACAAGTTCCGGAGTAGGGAGTAGCAAAGTCTTTTCTAAGAAGATAAATATTGCGCTGCTCATCAAAGGCAACTTTATCTTGGCAATTATTGACATTCTTTGCAGGGCAAGCAGTTCGCGTAGCTTTACAAGGCTCAGGAACCTGTGCGTATAGGCTTGCAAAGGAAAGAAAGCCAACTAAGAATGGGTTTTTGAACCAAGTCATGGTCGGGGAGGGTTAAATTTGCTCAAGTTGAGATAACGCTGCTTTCATGCGCTCCGGAATCTCAATAGTTTGTTGTGTTTTACTATTGAAACCCACAAGCGTACTGCTTCCGGTTGTACACAATTTGTCTTTTACAAAAAGTTGATAAGCTAACGTGAAGCTTTTATTTCCAATGTGTTTCAGAAAGAGTTTGATTTCAGGCTGATCGTGCAGGAATAAAGGCTGAATGTATTCCACTTCATTTTTAACCAATACAACTCCTTGCTCCATCCAATCCCAGTTTGGGCCCACCATATGATTGAAATAGTGAATGCGCGCCATTTCAAAATACACCAAGTAAATTGAATTATTGACATGACCGAGAATATCGATATCTGTTAATCTAATTTGGACTTTTGCTGGAGCAATCATTTGTCTAGTTTCTGATAAGTGGAGTTGTTAGAAATAAATTCTGGAACTAATTTTTTCATGAGCGTTACACAAAGCTCATTGTTTTGTTGGTCGGCTTGGTTTAGTAGGTCTTGAATACCGGCCTCTTGTTCTTGGGTAGTTTGTCTAGTTTTGGCAATCAAAATTTTTGGATGGTGGGTAGTCAAGGTATTTTCACTGGAGGCGAGCACTTCTTCGTAGAGTTTTTCACCAGGGCGAAGCCCTGTAATTTGAATATCGATGTCTTTATATGGTTGCTTGCCAGACAGTAAAATCATCTTTTTCGCAAGGTCAATGATTTTAACAGCTTGCCCCATTTCAAAAACAAAAATTTCACCCCCGTTGCCCATAGCCGCTGCTTCTAAAACAAGTTGACACGCTTCTGGTATGGTCATGAAAAAACGCGTGATACGTTCGTCTGTAACCGTAATGGGGCCACCTGCTGCAATTTGCTTTTCAAAAGTAGGAATGACAGATCCGTTAGACCCCAAGACATTGCCAAAACGCGTCGTAATGAAAGCAGTTTGCTGACGCTCATTGAGTAAATCAACTGCCATTTCTGCAATCCGTTTGGAGGCGCCCATAACATTGGTCGGGTTAACGGCCTTGTCTGTAGAAATCATCACAAATTTCTTGACAGCAAATTTGGCTGCTAATTGAGCTAATAAAAGTGTGCCGCCGATGTTGTTTTTAATGGCTTCAACAGGGTTGTCTTCCATTAACGGAACATGTTTATAAGCTGCAGCATGAAACACCATTTCTGGATTGAATACCTCAAAGAGTTTTTCCATGCGTTGGGCAGCACAGATATCGCCTATGACATATTCCGCGACAAGTTTAGGGAATTTTGCTTTGAGTTGCTGCTCAAGTTCAAACAAAGGAGTTTCAGCTTGATCTAATAAGATTAATTTTCGTGGGTGCAAAGGAGCAATGCTTTTGGCAAGTCCGCTACCAATACTCCCAGCAGCCCCGGTAACTAATACAATCCTGTTTGAGATGAGCGCCGCAACTTTCGGATTATTTAATTCGATGACCTCGCGCCCTAATAGGTCGTTGATATTGATTTTAGTAAACTGCTTTACTTGAAAAGTACCGTTGGTCCAAGATTTCGCCTCTGGTACACGTTGGATTTGGATGCCGTGTTCAAAAGCAGATTCAGCGATTTGCTGCAGGCGTTCAGAAGGCAGATTTTGAACTGCAATAATGAGTGTACGTATGTTGAACTTCTGTTTAAGCGTTTCAAGTTCATGGAGCTGATATACCCTTGAGCCCTCTATTCTTTTACTTTTTAAATTTGGGTTATCGTCAATGAAGCCAATAACGTTTTGCAACGAAGCCGTATCTTTTTCGATAATTCTTTTGGTCAATAAACCAGATACTCCTGCACCAAAAATCATTAACGGCTCTTCAGTACCTTTTTCTTTGATGTACTCCAAATAGAGTAACTTAACTACCAGCCTTGCCGAAATAACAAACGCTGTGCTGAAGATGAACTCCATAATCAGGACAGAATTCGGGAAGAGGTAATAGTGGTCTAGGAAGTAAAATCGAAGGAGGCCACCGATAACAAAAACCAATGAGCTGATTGCTTCAGCAAATAAAATTCGTTTGAAGTCATCTGTAGAGGAATAGCGAACAAGGCCTTGATGTATCTGAAAAACACCAAAAACCAAGATTTTGACCAAAACAAAAAACCAAAGACTTTTGGATAGAATAGCCCATTCAGTTTGAATCAAAGAAAAATCCGCCTTGAGATCAAAGCGGATTAAGTAGGCAAAGAATAATGCAAATAGATGAATGAGTACATCAAGTATAACAATGACCCATCTTGGTGTATTTTTCTTTAGTTTGAGCACTCGCAAAGATAGTAATTAACTATTTCTCGCGAACAAGGTGTATGAGTCCATGCTTCTCAATTTCTTGATTGGCGTTGGTTGTCGTTTTCGCAATATAAAAATAAACACCTTCTTCTAGCTCTTTTCCATTTTCATCGGTTCCATCCCATTCGAAGGCTGGATCAGTAAATGTTCTGATGGTATTTCCCCAGCGGTTCACAATGATACATTCATAGATGGCAAGGCCACCGTAGAAAGTCATGTGGAAGAAGTCATTGCTACCATCTCCATTCGGACTAAATACGTTTGGAAACTCGATATCACAGTAGTAGAAAGTAACAAGTGTAGAGTCAATACTGACGCCGCACATATTGGTAGCTGCTACAATGTAAGTGCCTGAAGTGGTGACATCAATAGTAGAATTTGTTTCATTGGTATTCCAAGCGTAGCTGACATTTTGTGGTTGCACAACAGCTGCGAGCGTAGCTGTTTCTCCGACACAAAGCGTAGTATCGTTAATGGAAGTATAAGGATCAGCTACAAATGTGAGACTAAAACTTTGGTTAAAGCCACAAATGCTATCTTGCATATTAATAACATAAATACCCGCTGTATCTGCCGTAATTAATGGATTTTCAGTAGTAGCGTCATTGAACGAGATGAGTCCTGAATTGGAGGTCCAGTTAGAGCCGGTGTATGAGATCACACCATCTACTTGTAGTGTGAGGTTACACAAAACAGTATCTGTCATGGGTGAGACAGGTGCGGGAATACTATCAACAATAATTTGAGTACTGTCCGCACAGCCAATTTGATCGATGACTGTAACCCAATAACTTCCTGAATTCAGATTAGGGAAGCTACCACTTGTATTGGTTCCGATCAAAACTGGTCCTTGGTGGACAACAAAAACATAAGGGCTAATACCAAGTGTGGCACTAGTAGAAATGGAGCCATCTTGCAAACTACAAAATTCTAAGGTCGAGGATGTTTGGCCGAGTTCAGGATTGGTCGAAGGGTAAATTTCGGCTGTGGTTTGGTCAAAACAACCATTGGCGTCTTCAACATATACTTGATATGTTCCGGGTGTTAAGTTGCTGAAAACAGGACTCGCAGAAAAGGTGCTACCGTTCGTAAGGCTATATTGATAAGCGGGTGAGCCCCCAGTTACTGTGAGGTCGATGACGCCGTTGTCTAGCCCACACGTGGTGGTCGTGACGATCATGTTGCTGATATCGACAGAGTCAACACCTTGAAGTTCCGCTTGAAGGGTATCTGAACAGTTATTTTGATCAACTAAGATAATCGTGTAATTGTTAATGTCTAAGTTGCTAAAAGTACCTGAATTTTGGAAATTTTGTCCATTGTCAATTGAGTAGGTATAGCCCCCAGCACCTCCTGAAGAACTGGCCACTAAACTACCGTTGCTACTACCACAAGTAGGATCGTTTTCAAGAATGGTATCTATTTGAGGGTACGAAATAAACAAGGTAATAGTATCATAGCATGTGTTGGTGCTATCAGTCATCATAACGATATAACTAGTAGTCCCTGTAGGTGAAACTGGTGTTGGATTCGCGCCAGTGTACACACCAGTAGGGTAGCTATAGTTGTCGTGTAGCCAAGTAATCGTGTAGTTAGGAATGGTGGCTGAAATGGAGATGTTATCAAGGCCCCAGTGGTCGAAGCCAGCACCTGAAACTGCTAGTTGCGTCCAACGAAATTTGGTAGTTGCTGTCTGCGCAGCTATTGGAATATCTTCACAATAGTTATTCCAAGACGTCATGTAGGAATCATAGCCGCCGTTAGGGCTCCAGTAATTCATGGTAACCCAAGTTGCACCATTGTTTGTGGAATATTGTAAATAAACTCCTTCGTTTGCTAGGTCTGGACCTTCGCAAGGTGATGCTTGAGCTTGAATGGCATAGCGCATTTCAAAACAAACTTCTCCACCTGCAGATACATCGAGCTGGACTGTGGTCATGACGCGTGGAGCAACTGATTGGTTTCCCATCCACATGAAGCTGGAGCCATCTAGGCTTGGAACGCCACAAGTGTTGTTTGCAATGGTAACAATTTGTGAGAAATCCCAACCAATAGGCTGGCCGTTGTTAAAGTTTTCGCCAAAAGCGAGTACGCTGGTTCCTGAACCATTCACACTAAGAGTAGTAGAGCCGTTACACGGAACAACGGTGTCTTGGGCGCTGGCTTGAACTGTACATTGCGCGTGAGTTGAGGTCCAAGTAAAGAAGCCCGCGACGAGGCAGAGTAGTTGATAGTAGGTTTTCATGAGAGAGTATTATTGAACCGAAACGCTGACAATTTTAAAATCTGTCAGTTGTGTTTTGGTTAAATGAGCAGGCATGTGATCGAAGATGGTAAGACCTTGACGGTTGCGGTCAAGACAAACACCTTCTAACTTTTCTTGAGGTTGTAAGGTTTGCGTGTAAATCATTTCAGGATGCCCGCAAGTTGCACATGCACCATCATAGTACAATTCAAAGCTGTAATTGACAACTTTAACTTGATTGGTAGTATTTGTAATGGTGAGTTGAATGAGGTCTGCTTCGTATCCTTCTGAAGGCACATTGCAGTGTAATGGCTTGGTTTGGATTTCGATTCCGGATTTAGAAACTGATTTTTGAGCAAAACTAGTTGCTGAAAAAAGGAGGAGGCCGATGATCGTAAGACGCATTTTCATAGAATTAGTTTAGATTTGTGCTAGACGTGAACTTTAGAGCAAAAGTTGCACGCGATGTAAAGTTAGCACAAATTAAGCAAATTTGAAAGAAATCGAACGAAAGTTCCTTGTGGAAAATGACCACTGGAAATCAGCAAATATAATTGGGCAAAGAGTGCTCAAGCAAGCTTATTTATTGCGTGAAGTAGATCGTTCGGTGCGTATTCGCATGACAGATACCATGGCGTTTTTCACAGTTAAACTCGGTGTGGGTATTACGCGCAATGAATTTGAATACGAAATTCCTGTCGAGGAAGCAGAACTCATGATCGCCGAGGCCAATTTAAAGTGCTTAGATAAAACGCGTTATTACATTCAGTATAAAGCTGCTACTTGGGAGCTCGATGTTTTCCACGGAGCTCTTGAGGGTTTGATTATTGCAGAACTTGAATTAGATACAGAAGATCAGCATATTGACATGCCAGATTGGGTAGGGAAAGAAGTGACGCTCGACCCTAACTATTTGAATTCTAATTTGATTGAAAAGGTTTAAAGAAAGTAAAGAAAAAAGTTTTCTGATTTATTTTCTTGATTCCGGTAATCTTCATCTTCATCTTCATCTCCTTCTTCTTCTTCTTCTTCTTCTTCTTCTTTTTCTTCTCCTTAAAAAAATACTTAAAGGGTATCTTGAGATAGCGGTTCTTTGAGTAAATCAATAACTGTGCAACCTAATTCTAGTTGAAAGTAATGTGTGATTGATTGTATTTCGCTGAGTGCCGGCCAGTTTTTAGGGTCTGCATCGATGTTGCTACATTCTTGAGCCCATATTTTTTTTGCATATTTTTCGATGATGAGGTCGTCATCCCAGAATTCTTCTTCAATCAAATAAAGACTGCCTTCTGAATTTTCATCCATCATGAGTTCGGGGTCAATTTGAGTTGCCCACTCAATAAAAGCAGCATTGGGTTTAGCCAGAAGAAAACCGCGGTTGATTAATTTCATAAGTTGACGATTTGTGCGTTTTTATAATAATACCATTTGGTGTTTTTCCGAGGTTGCCCCAATATCACATATTTAAAGATTGCTTGTTGGTGACGTCCACTCAGGTATTTGAGCCATTCTTTATAATTGATTTTTTTTGTGGATTGAACAGCAGTGATTTGATTATTTGCAAGTACAATCAAGGTAAATTGTTTGAAAATCTTTTCACTTGAACCTATTTTGAAGGGCTGTTGACTGTTGAATTGATCGAGCCAGTTAAAAAACGCCTCATTGGCTTGATTTGAATCTTTAAATGCCCACTCTTGATGCCCGAAAGTTTGTGACAAAGAATCTGTGCAAAGTACATGAAAATGCTTTTGAGAAAAGCGATTCAGGAAGTGCTTTTGTTGCGAGCTATCAAGACCAACACTCGCCATTTTTAGTTGGCAAGAATCATTGGTATAGCTTTTGAGAAAAGTCAAGAGCGTGTCCTGCACTTTAGGCGTGCTTATTTTCTGATTTTTTTGGCTAGACTGCGGTCTGATTTGATCTAAATTTGTAACAGCATCAGCCGATTGGTCTTGGCAGGCTGTTATCAAAGACAAAAAAGAAACCAGAATATACAACAGAGGTTTGGTCAGCGCACGCATCTTTTAATTAATTTTGAACAAATTTAACAAACTATGAAGCAATTTGTATTGTTTGCCGTTTTGGCTATTATCAGCTTTTCTTGTGGTACAAAAGTACAGTATACAACAGCTGTCCGCGATGAATTCAACCTAGATACTGAAGAAAAACTTCGTCAGGTACAGTTTTTTATCTCGCACACCATCATTCTCAACCAAATCAATGTCCAATCTAGCGAACTCACTACTCAGAATGGCGCCTTGGTGGCAAGTTCTAATAGCCAATCAGAGTCAGTTATTATTCCGGCCGGAACAAAATGTATTTTTGAAGGGTTCGGCGATGGAGGTCAAATCTTGGTGCGTTTTGAAACGGGTGACCAGCGTTACATTCCATTTACGACAAAAAATGAAGGCGCTAGCGTCAGACGTTATTACCTCGATGCAGACTGGACAGCTAGTGGTGGCGCAAAAATCAACTACGGTGGTAACGTTTATAAAGTAGACCTCACTAGAGGAATGCCCAGACAAGCACACCTAGAGGTTGTTCGCAAGAAATTGGAAAAAACTAAACGCAAAGAGCGCGTTGTTAAAGGATTAAAAGTTTAATCAGTACATGTCAATCAACACCAACATATCCTTTGATCAAAAAGGATTTGAAAAAGAAGAACTTATTAGCATTTACAGGAAGCTCGTCTTACCGCGGCTAATTGAAGAAAAAATGCTCATTTTATTGCGTCAAGGGAAAATCAGTAAATGGTTTTCTGGTTGGGGTCAAGAGGCTGTTTCAGTGGGTACTTCCTACGCGATGTCCAACGATGAGTACATTTTACCCATGCACCCTAACCTTGGTGTGTTCACCACAAGAGACATTCCATTAAATCGTTTATTTGCCCAGTTTCAAGGTAAAATGAGTGGTTACACCAAAGGTCGCGACCGCAGTTTTCATTTCGGAACCCAGGACCACAAATTGGTGGGCATGATTTCTCACCTTGGTCCGCAGCTCGGTATAGCAGACGGTATCGCATTAGCCAATAAAATCAGAGGTGCGCAAAATGCCACACTAGTTTACTCCGGAGATGGCGGCGCCTCAGAAGGAGATTTTCACGAAGCTTTAAACGTAGCGGCTGTTTGGGATTTACCTGTCATTTTCGCGATAGAAAACAATTGTTGGGGGCTTAGTACGCCTTCCATAGAACAATTCCGTTGCAAGCAATTCATCGACAAGGGTATTGGTTATGGCATGGAAGCGATTCAAGTAGATGGCAACAACATCCTCGACGTTATTAGAACGGTGCGTCATATTAAAGCTGAAATGGCTCAAAGTCCAAGACCATTTTTACTTGAACTCATGACCTTTCGCATGCGCGGCCATGAAGAAGCTTCGGGCACCAAATATTATCCAGAAGGTCTACAAGAGTCCTGGGAATCCAGAGACCCTGTGGTTGCTTACGAAAACTATTTGCTCGCTGAAGGTATTCTTTCTGAACAGTTTGTAAATGAGATTAAAGCCGATTTCAAACAACAGATCCAAACTGCCTTTGATCAAGCGAATGCTGAACCTAAAATTGTTCCAAATTTAGCGCAAGAACTCACAGATGTTTATGCGCCGCATACGTTTAGCCCTATTGCTGCTGAAGGTGCTAGCTCAGAAAAACGATTCATCGATGCCATTCAAGACGGTTTGTCTTTGGCCATGGAAAAACATCCGGAGCTCATTTTAATGGGGCAAGATATCGCTGAATATGGTGGTGCTTTCAAAGTGACTGAAGGCTTTGTGCAACGGTTTGGTAAAGATCGTGTCAGAAATACGCCGCTTTGTGAATCAGCCATTATAGGTGCTGGCTTAGGTTTGTCTATCGCAGGTATGAAAGCCATGGTTGAGATGCAGTTTGCCGACTTCGTGAGTGTGGGCTTCAATCAAATTGTAAACAATCTTGCTAAACTTCATTGGCGTTGGGGACAACAAGCAGACGTTGTGGTGCGCATGCCGACTGGCGCCGGAACTGCTGCTGGTCCTTTTCATTCGCAAAGTAATGAAGCATGGTTTGTGCATACACCAGGCTTAAAAGTGGTTTATCCATCCAATCCACAAGATGCTAAAGGGCTTTTACTTGCGGCATTTGAGGATCCTAACCCAGTGATCTTCTTCGAGCATAAATACTTGTATCGCAGTCTAAAAGGCATGGTGCCAGATGCTTATTTCAATGTTGAAATTGGAAAAGCAGCTACCGTTCAATCTGGCTCGTACCTCACCATACTTACCTACGGTTTAGGGGTTCATTGGGCACTTGATGCTGCTGCTGCCAGACCAAATGCTAGTATAGAAATCCTTGACCTCAGAACCTTGTTACCACTCGATAAAGAGGCGATTATTGCCGCTGCATCTAAAACGGGTCGTGTTTTGGTTTTACACGAAGATACCACCACTGGCGGTATCGGAGGGGAGCTCGTGGCTTTGGTCAATGAGCATTGTTTTGAAGCACTAGATGCACCTGTACTCAGAGTTGCATCTTTAGATACACCAATTCCTTTTGCAGCCGACCTAGAGCAACAATTTTTAGCCAATTCTCGACTGCTCGACACCATTGATCAGCTCCTGAATTACTAACGTGCTCAAAAAAATCTCGCCACTGCAGCCATTTCTTTGGCTTTGGCTCGCCATGAGTATATTGCGCTTGGCTTTTGCTTGGCAAAACGCAAGTTTTTTTGAATCCCTTCAACCGGCTTCATTTGTTTACGGTGCTTTATTTGATGCGGTAACAATCGCCTTGCTTGCCTTGCCTTATGCTTTTTTTAGCATGCCGCTTCAATGGAAGGCTAGTAAATTTTACCGTTTGGTAGGTAAATTTTACCTTGTTCTGATCGCCTTATTTGTATTAGTGTTGAATACCTGGGACATCGCCTATTTTTCATACACACAAAAGCGTTCTAGTTTTAGTTATTTTACGCATATTCTGACAGGTACAGAAACCAGTTCGTTAGCGGGTGAGTTTTTAGCAGAATTTTGGTGGTTACCCATTTTGTTTATTGGGCTGTTCTTTGTTTTTATTCGCATCCTTCAAAAGCTGCCGAAAAATGTAACAATCACATCCTCAAAACCGAAGGCTTGGATTTTCTACTTATTAGCGCTTTTTGTTACTTTCTCGCTAGCGCGAGGTGGCTTTGCTTTGAGGCCAGTTAGCATCATTGATGCAACGGCGCTCACAAGTCTTGAGCAGGCGCCTCTTGTCTTGAATACGGCTTTTACAGTACTCAAAACCAGCCGCTACGACGACCCCAAAAAAGTGCAATATTTATCAGAGTCTGAGTTGGCTAAGTTTTTACCAACCGCACAGCGAAGGAAACATCAACATCTGCCCAAACAAACGAACGTAGTGGTGGTTATGCTTGAAAGTTTTGGGACCGTTTATGCCGGCCCAAACAGCAAGGAATCCCATACGCCTTTTCTAGATTCCATTCTTTCTGAAAGTTTATTTCTAGAAAACGCCATTGCAAATGGCCGCACTTCGATGGATGCAGTGCCAGCAATTTTAGCAGGTATGCCCTCGTGGCAAAATGAGTCTTACATTCTTAGCCCTTTTTGCACCAATCAAATTGATGCCTTGCCTAGTTTTTTAAAACAGAAAGGATACCATACTTCGTTTTTTCACGGAGCCAAAACAGGTTCAATGAATTTTGACGATTTTACCAAAGCAATTGGGGTTGACCATTATTATGGGATGGAGCAGTATAAAGGTCCTGATGCTTTTGATGGCAATTGGGGTATCTGGGATCATGCCATGTTTTCGTTTTTTGCCGATGAGCTCAGTACTTTCAAAGCACCATTCTTTAGCACCATCTTTTCCTTGAGCTCACATCATCCATATTTGCTTCCTGCAAACTACAAAAGCCGCGTTAAAAAAGGCCCTGAGCCACTTTGTGCGACCATCTCTTATACAGATCTAGCTCTCAAAGAATTTTTCAAAAAAGCCAGCACCAAAAAGTGGTTCAAAAACACCATGTTTGTATTTGTTGCAGACCATGTGGGGCCTACGCGCAGCGCTTCAAACCAAAATCTTCCTGACCGTTATCATATCCCCATTGGTTTTTATCACCCCTCTCTAAATTTACAAGCGCTTTACACCAATAAATACGAGGCCTCTGCCGTTTTTCAACAGATTGATATTTTCCCGACCATTTTAGATATGCTTGGATATGACAATCAAGCTTTTTGCTTTGGTCAGTCCATGTTTGCCAAAAAACAAGGTGCTAAAATGATTTACGAAAATGGGAGCCTTATTTCATTTAAATGTCCGTCCAAGACTTTAGATATTTTTTCTTGGATGCCTTTTGAAAAGCGAGCCG
This sequence comes from uncultured Lishizhenia sp., assembly GCA_964590425.1. Classification (GTDB taxonomy): domain Bacteria; phylum Bacteroidota; class Bacteroidia; order Flavobacteriales_D; family Crocinitomicaceae; genus UBA952. The sequence continues at coordinate 24,590 of CAZPWB010000005.1, forward strand.
CAACAAAACAAGAGCACATTTACATCCGAGAACTTCAGGCAAACTACCAAAATTACCAGCATCGCCTGATTGAAAATCGTTGCCGCAAGGGTAGATAACACACATAGCATTGAGGAATTCTGTATCTTTGCGCTTTCAATTCAAGAGCTATGGCAGAGAAAAAAGTGACCCGTCAAGAAGATTACGCAACGTGGTACAACGACCTCGTTTATCAAGCAGACCTCGCAGAGCACTCAGATGTGCGTGGCTGTATGGTCATCAAGCCCTATGGTTATGCCATCTGGGAAAACATGCGCGATGTCCTCGATGCTAAATTCAAAGAAACTGGCCACTCCAATGCCTATTTTCCACTTTTTATCCCGAAAAGTTACCTCAGTAAAGAAGCGGCGCATGTCGATGGCTTTGCCAAGGAATGTGCTGTAGTAACGCACTACCGACTTAAAAATGCCGAGGATGGCAGTGGTGTCATTGTTGACCCAGATGCCAAATTGCAAGAAGAACTCATTGTTCGTCCTACCTCTGAAACCATCATCTGGAATTCTTATAAAAATTGGATTCAATCTTACCGTGACCTTCCTATCTTGATCAACCAATGGGCCAATGTGGTACGTTGGGAGATGCGTACGCGTCTTTTCTTGCGCACTGCAGAATTCTTATGGCAAGAAGGACACACCGCACACGCCACAAAAACTGAGGCCATTGCTGAAGCAGAACAGATGCTAGACGTCTATGCTGAATTTGCAGAAAACTATATGGCCATGCCTGTTCTTAAAGGTCGCAAGACAGCTAGTGAGCGTTTTGCAGGTGCTGAAGACACGCTTTGTATTGAAGCCTTAATGCAAGATGGCAAAGCGTTACAAGCAGGTACAAGCCACTTCTTGGGGCAGAATTTTGCAAAAGCATTTGAAGTAAAATTTGCCGATAAAGAAGGCAAGCTAGACTATGTTTGGGCTACATCTTGGGGTGTTTCTACACGATTGATGGGAGCGCTCATCATGACGCATTCAGATGACCAAGGTTTAGTTTTACCACCTGCGCTTGCACCCATTCAAGTGGTAGGTGTGCCAATTTACCGTTCGGAAGAAGAACTTGCAGCCATTTCTGAGCGCTTCGCTGCCTTGGCTCAAGAACTCAAGGCTTTGGGTATCCGTTTCAAATACGATGACGACGACAACCGTCGACCAGGCTGGAAATTTGCCGAATACGAGACCAAAGGCGTTCCTCTGCGTTTGGCTATGGGCCCACGTGACCTAGAAAACGGGAAAATTGAAGTAGCACGTCGCGACACAAAAACCAAAGAAGTTGTTGATTTTGCTGGCATTGCATCCTACATTCAAGACTTACTTGGTCAAATTCAAGCACAATTGCTCCAAAACGCCAAAGACTTCCGAACTGCCAATACAAAAGTGATTGAATCATATACGCAGTTCAAAGAAGAAATCGAGAAAGGTGGTTTCTTATTGGCGCATTGGGATGGCACCGCTGAAACTGAAGAGCTCATCAAGCAAGAAACAAAAGCAACAATCCGTTGTATTCTTTTAGATGGCGATACCACACCTGGTGTTTGTATGGTAACAGGCAAGCCCTCGGTGCAACGCGTTGTTTTCGCTAAAGCTTATTAATGTCGGTTTTTCACTTTCGGGATTTCAGTATCGTTCAAGATCAGAGTCCGCTGAAAGTCGGGACAGATGCGCTTTTACTTGGTGCAACCGTTCAAATAGCTTCAAACAACTCTCGGATACTCGATGTTGGTACAGGAACTGGTGTCATTGCATTAATTCTAGCCTCGCGTTTTGAAAATGCAACAATTGAGGCGTTAGAACCCAATTATCAGGCATTTACTGAAGCTCAATTAAATTTCGAGTCTTCTGTTTTTAAGTCACGTTTGTTGGTTCATCAAAAGCGTATAGAAGCATTTGAAAATCAGCAAAAGTTCGATATTGTTGTGAGTAATCCGCCTTACTTCATTGATGACCTCAAGAGTGACAGCTTAGGTTTAAACCAAGCCAAGCATTTAAGTAAAGACGCATTCAAGCAGTTTTTACAAGCGAGTCTTTATTTGCTTTCCCCAGAAGGTACTTTGTGGTTAATTCTTCCTAAAGAAATCGCACTAAAAACAATTGAAGATCTTACACATCAGGGCTTTTTCTTACAACGAAAAGTGAGATTTCATTCCAATAGTCTAAAATTAGATGCCCGTTGGGTTTTGGCTTTTTCAAGAAGTGAAGCTGAACTGCAGGAAAAGTCGTTTTTCATTCGAAATAATGACGGAACTTACCATCAAGATTACATTCAGCATGTCGGCTTTCTACATGCCAAACAACTTTAGATTTTTTTCTTCCAGCGTTGGAGGTCTGTGCTGAGGCCAATGGCGTGAATAGTGCCTGCTTTAGAGTAGAATTGAATGGAGTAATCGAGGTCAAATTTCTTGATTTTAAGACTTGTGCCTAAAGAAAAACCTGCCAGACCCGGGAAATCATTAAGCTTGAGTTGTTGGCGTCTGTTGTAGTTGAAGCCCATTCTGAGTTGAAAAGCACCTTTGGGCACCAATTCTAATTGAAAATTCAGGTGATTGGCAATCCTCTCGCCGATGTTGGGTGTGTAAATTGGAATAGTATCTCCAGTAAGTGGATCATAGGTTGGTGCGGCGTTTGGATCTAGCCAAATGTTATCTGGTCTGTTTAGAGAATGCCCAACGATATGGAATCGAAAAGGTGCATGTGCAAGTTTATAACTGAGCGCAATATAGGTGTCTAAATGTAGTGGTGCGCTTTGCATACTTGTATAATTCTTAAACACTAGCCCAAAGTTTCTTACGCCAAAGGCAGCTGTAAACAATTGTTTCGGATGAATCAGTAAAGCAGAAAGATTTGTACTGAGGCCGAATGCACTGTAGCGCTCGAGTTGAGAGCCCATTAAATTGACTTGAATACCCATTCGGAAGTAAGGGTTTGGTGTGTAAGCGTAACTTGCACCGAGTTGATAGTCTTGCGCAGTGAAAGAACCGATAGCTTCGCCGTTGCTATTGGTTTCAGTGAAATTCCCGTAATTCAAATACCGAATAAATGGCGCCACTGTACCAATTTTAGTTTTGAGTGCAGTTGAAAACACACCAAAGTTGACTCCGGAAGGTAGAATGCCGATGGTGCTGTGCATGGCGCCATGCATTTTAGGATCGAGAAGTGCGGCTTGCTCAAGGGTTGTTGCAAGATCACCGTTCGGTAAGGCGTAGTATCTTGATCCGACACCAAGGCTTTTACTAGAATTGGTTTGTTCAAAGCCACTAAAAGCATTGTTGCCCAAGTTGTACTGCGCAATACTGCTCAAACTTATTACAAGAAAAAGTAGGGTAATTACTTTCATAAGGCAAGGTCTACAACGAAGTTTTGGCTTCGAGATTGTGAAAATACTAAGAAATTCTGCAAATAGTACTTTGGAACGATAATTGTAAAACTAAAAACATGAACCAAGCAGCCTACACCAACCGTGCTTTCGAGCCTATTTTTACCTCGCAAGTTCCATTTTTTAAAAGGATCATTGCCAAGTATTTTTCTGCCGACGAACAAGCGGACGTTTTGCAAGAATTCTCGATTCATTTCTTTTTGCTCTATGAAAAGAAATATCAAGCTCAAGCTGAACTCTTTGATTCGAAAGCTTGGCTCAGAACCATCGTTACGCATTACTGTATTTCCTTACTCAGAAAGAAAAAGGCGCAGAAAAATGCCGTTTGGGAGAATACCATTAATACCGCAATACTTCGAGCCACTGAAAGTGAAGTTGCGCGTGAACACGAGCTCATTTCATTAATGAGTTTGGCACTAGGTTGTGTGACCAAACAAGAGGCCTTGATTCTCAAGATGAAATACATGTATCAGAAGTCGAGTAGAGAGATAGAGCAGCGTTTGGCAATTCAATACGTTGACGTTCAGATCAATCGAATCAAGCTTAAAATCAGAAAAAAGCTAGCTGCTACCGACCATAGTTGGTTGTAGGTTTTTCTACTTTTTTCCTGTTGCTCAGCGCGAGCATATGCGTTTATTTAGAAATCCAGGTGTCTTTCCTTTTTATCTGGGTAAATGTCAGCAATGGTGACTAAAATCCCCGTTTCTTCTACATTTCCGAAGTCCGGATTCACAGCAGTGTCGAAGGTCTTCATGGTGGCCGATAAATTCATGTAAATATTCATAAGCGGCGGAATAAAGGTGCCGCGTTCTCGGACAAAACTATTGAGTTCTTTGAAAGCGTCTTTGTAATCCTTCCCTTCAATCAAAGCTGCATAAGCGCTGGTGTCGCCAATTTGAAGTGGATGATAAGCTTTAATCAATTGTTCTGAGTCTGCAAAAAAGTGCTGCAAAAAGAACAGTAAGAAATCACGGCTACTTGTATCGTAGTCGGGGTACATCGTTACTTTGCCAAAGAAATATTTAATACTCGGGTAAAAACGAATCAGTGCACCCAGGCCGTCCCAAATATTATCAAGGGCAAAAAGACCTTTTTTAGGATTGACCGTTGGTTGGTAATTGGGCTGCACCCAACTTCTGCCAAGTTCGATGGTAGTAGGTAGGTATTTTTCCTTGAAAGCCGCACTAAATTCGAAGTAGTGGGTTGTGGATAAATGATAATGGCCATCTTGGTCTTGAGCTTCAGCACAAACAAGATAACGATAGCCACCAATGATTTCTTCATCTTCAGGTGACCAAACAATGAGCTGTTCGTAAGCGTAAGGCCCAAAGTCGTGCTCATCGAGGTCAACTTCTTCACCAGTCCCTCCGCCTGAGTTGCGGAAGGTGAGTTCGCGCAAGCGTCCGATTTCTTGGAGTACATTTGGAGCATTGTGGCAATTGATGCGGTAGATTTCGTTGCCGCCTTTGCGCGTTGTGCGTAAAAAGCGCTCCGTATTGAGTTCTGCTTTTAAAACGGACTTTTCTATAGGATCAATGATCTCTTTCATGCTTGACTTTTAAGTTGGTAAACGTGGTCTTTTACCCAATTTGCTGCTGCTGCGTCGTCGAGTTGCGCCGGTAGGTCTGAGGCGAGCAAAGGTTTACCAATAGTAAAACTAATTTTACCGTGTTTTTGTTTATACATCTCGTCGGCTAATAAAAACATTTCAAGATTTGCTTTGATGCCCAATCTGGTTCGAAACCTGTTGAGTCGGTAAAAGGTATTCGATAAGCCGCCGGCAATGTAAATCGGAACGATTGGTCTAGCTAATTCTCGGGCATAACTCACAAATGTTTTTTTCCATTCTGCCTCGACAATTTGCTTGTTGTGGACGCGTGTCACCATTCCTGCAGGAAAGATGATGACGAGTTGTTCTTTTTCGAATGCAGACCGGATGCTGTGCCTCACACTGCCTTGGTTGCGCCCGAATTTATTAACCCCAACAAATAAGTTGGAAAGCTGCTTTAAATTTAATAGTAAATCATTGACAATCAATACAACATCTGGTCTTACTTCACGCAATGCATGAATTAAAGCAACGCCATCCATTCCGCCTAAAGGGTGATTCAGCGTAAGGATTGCGCCACCCGTTCTTGGGATATTTTCTAGGCCAGAAATTTCAATTTTAAAATCGAAATAATCAATAATGGCTGCACAAAATTCGTGGTCTTTAAGGTGTCCGGATTCGGCAATAAAAGCATTGATTTCGTCTTGGTGCAATTTGTTTTTGAGGAAGTTCAGCACAAATTTTGGCAGCCATTTGAGCAAACGCGGATTTTTGCTTTGGATCAGGGCCTCAAGGTCAATAAAGTCTTTTGTTTGCATGCTTAAAATTAATCGAAATACTGAAATTCTAATTGGAGGCCATCGTGAGCAAGCCATACATTAGTTGGCAATTTTTGAGCGACTTCTTCGTGTTTGCCAAATAGATGCGAAATGTGGGTCAGGTAACTTTTCTGAGGTTTGAGCTCATCAATAAGCGCAAGCGCTTCTTCTAAATTGAAGTGAGACTGATGCTGATATTCGTGTAGTGCATTGATAACAAGGATATCCAGTTCTTTTAATTTTTGCTTTTCTGTTTCGGTAATTGTTTTGGCATCTGTTATATAGGCCATATTGCCAATCCGGAAACCGAAAACGGGCATGCGGTGATGCATGACTTCAATGACATCGATTTTCAGGTAGTCATTGAGCAGAAATGGTTGGTTTTCAATGAGCTCGATTTGATACTTTGGCACTCCGGGGTAAGGGTTTGGTTCAAAAGCATAATAAAACTCCCGGTGCAAAGCTGTTTGTACCTGTTTACTACAATAGATCGGGAAGTCTTTTTGTTGTTTGTAATTGAAAGCCCTGACGTCGTCGAGACCTGCAATGTGGTCTTTGTGTTCGTGGGTGAGTAAGATGGCATCGAGTTGCTTGACACCCGCCCTGAGCATTTGTTGGCGAAAATCGGGCCCAGCATCGATGCCGAACTTGAGGTTGGCAACTTCAACAAAGACACTTGCGCGCAGACGCTTATCTTTTGGGTCTTTAGAAAGACACACTGGGCATTCACAGGCAATGACAGGAACGCCTTGCGAGGTTCCGGAGCCCAAAAAAGTAAGATGCCCGAGGTGTTCACTCATAAGGTTTCAATGGCATTGAGTTGAACGATTCTGAGGTTCTTGTCGGAGCGCAAAAAGTAGGATACGATACTTTTGTTGTCGCGGTTTTCTTTTTCGGTGTTGATATAGCGCGCCCAATGCATAGGTTCTTTGCCATGGAAATGAAATGGTGCGTAGCCAAATCCTTTGTAGATGCCCTTGTCTATCCATACAACGCTTTTTTCGCCTTTATTGCGACCCTTGTCAAGGATGAAAAACGAAGCGCCGCTAAACTGAACCTGATCTATAAAGCGCTGAACGCGTTCGTTGTAGGTGGCAGGTATTTCTTCTTGTACACAAGCACCTTTACATTGCTGAATCGTGTAATGAAAACAAGCGTTTTGCGTAGGGTAGAGGTAGCACAATTTTTGGCAGAGTTCATGGCGCTCTGTTACAGTTTCAAGGTAATGCTGTGCTTCTTTTTTAGAAGTAAACTGAATGAGTGGTTCGGCATTTTGCTTGGCTGAATTTTCAATTTTGAGCCGAATGTAGCCATCGAAATCTTGTTGGTCATAGAGCCCGTATGGGAACAAGCTTTTACGGAGTTTGCGATTGTAAATGGGTTTGTGCTCTTTGATCAGGACTGATTCTCTGAGCATGGCAATGAGTTCAGACCCAGTAAGTTCATATTCTACCCTGCAAATTTCCTGACTCATTTGTAGCCCTTTTGCGCTTTTGTTGTTGCGCAAATGCTGTTCGATGCGTTTTTTAATATGGATGCTTTTGCCAATATAAATGAGCTGATTGAATTCGTTATAGAGCGAATAAACACCGGTTTTGTTGGGTAATTCTTCGATGCTTTCTAGGCTGAGATTCGGGTGAACCGCCTTAGGTTGCAATACTTCCTGAATAAAGTTTTTAAGCTCGCGGGTGTCTTTTTGATAAAGCAAAGTGAAAAGCTCAGCAGTGGCTTTGGCATCGCCGTCAGCGCGGTGTCGGGCGTTATTTGCGATACCGAGTTCTGTACAAAGTTTACCAAGACTGTAAGAAGCATAGCCCGGTAATAAAATGCGGGCGGTACGAACGGTGCAAAGTTGTGGCATTCTGAATTCGTAGCCCAAACGTTTGTATTCGGATCTGAACATGCCGTAGTCGAAGGCCACGTTGTGCGCTACAAAAATACAGCCTTCACAAAAAGCTAAAATTTCTTTGGCAATTTCATAGAACTTAGGGGCATTTTCGACCATACGGTCTGTGATGCCTGTTAGGCGCACGATGAACTCTGGGATGGCTTGCTCAGGGTTAACAAGACTGTGGTAATGATCGATAACTTGTTGACCATCATGCTTGTAGATGGCTAGCTCCGTGATTTTGGAGTCTTTGGTGTGGCCACCTGTGGTTTCGACGTCAACAATTACAAAATTCATGCCCACTAAGTTAAAAAAATAGTGGCTGCAAAAATTCTGAAGCTTAGATATTGATCATTTTATCTTTCGCATGACGAATGCGAAAATCGTATTTGAATTCTTGTGTTTCTTTGCTTTTGAGTTTGAGATTCCACTCTAGTAAGCCTGTTTTTTCGTCGAGCTGTCCTTTGCCAAGGTCAGATTTTTCAATAACGATATCTGGATTAGTGGTTAAAGGAATTTGATCCTGAATGACAAGCTCAATTGCTGAAGATTTCAAGTTTTTCACCTCTACGTTGTAGGCAAAGTTGCGCTCTTTTTTATCTTGAATGATGCGTTCCTTGCTTTGATTTTTGAGCAAAGTGCGCTTTACAATAATATTCGGGTCACGACCTAAAGAAAGGTTGAGCGTGTCGTCTAAGGTAGTAGGGTCGATGTAGGTTTCGCCGATATAAGTACCATCAAAGAAAATATTGGCTTTTGCTGGCACCAATTGCAGCTCGTCTAGTTTGGTCATTTGTGCTACTAAATAAACCCCAGGGTCAAGTTTAGGTACCGCGAAATATTTAAAGGAAGTATTGAGCTCAGCTTGCTTCACTAAAACCATGCGTATCTGATTGTCTGAGGCAATGCTGTAATTGAGGTCAATTTGGAATTCAGCGGCAATGAGTTGTTGCACAACGGTAGTAAATTGCTCAGAAGTGAGGGCGTCATCTTTCACTTTGGCCGAAAAATTAGCGTTAAAGCCGTAGTTGTAGACTGCGCCTGGTGTGGTTTCCATAAAAAAGGCATCTGAGCGCTGCTGTTTGGCTTTTTCTTCGAGTTTCTGGCGATATTCTTGGTAGTCGATATACCAAGGGTTTAAAGTGGGTTTGGTTTTGTTGGCGTAAGGGTTGTTGGTGGAGATGCTCAGTTTGACGTCATTCCAGTCTAGGCCTGTATTTTGTTGAACTTGCGCTTTGTAAGTTAGGCTAATTTTACCAGTGCTTGCCTCACTGCGGATGTCATAAAGTGGCGTCCAACCTGCATTTGCAGCTAAATAACTGAGTTCAATTTTTCCACTTGCGATTTCTTTACTCATGAAGGTCACTACGATGCGTGGAATGCCTTTGAGTTCGGGTTGTGGATTGTTTTGATTGGCGAAGTTTTCAAGTTCTGTGAGGCGTTCTTGTAAGCTATTTAGCACATTAGTTTTCTTTGCTTTTTGACGATCGAGTGTACTTATTTTTTTATTGAGTTCTGAAACTTTAGAAGTGTAGTAGTCCACTGTTTGCTTCAGTAGTTGAATGCTGTCGTTGACTTTTCCTTGACCCTTCACTGCGCCGTTAGAAATAATGATTTTGCGCGCAGCAACAAGCACTTCAATTTCATCATTGATATCTCTTAATTCAAAATTGATCAGTAAAATAGAATCTTGCAGTTGTTTAATGGCATTTTTAACCTTCGGAGTTAATTCGGTAGCGCCAGTATTTAATTTTGGCTGTGGATAATAATACTCGTATTTCGAATCGAGGATAACCACATTTCCGGTAGCCCTAACCTGAATAGTGCTGGGGTTGATTTGAGCCGAAATACCTTCAATGATTACCTCTGAGACTCCGGCCTTGATGCTGTAGTTGGCTTTGTGTTGCAGTTGTGCACCTTGCGTGTAAACGGTAACACCCGTGAGCGTTGATTTTATAGTGACTTGGTCATTGGCAAGTAAAAGTGTGGCGAATAGGAAGGAAAAAGCGGTAAAAATGAGTTTCATGTTTCAAGTTTGAGTTGGCTAAACGTGCTTTAAGGGGCTTTATTGTATCTTTGTTGTATGAAATTCGAGGACTACCACATTGATCAAACTATTAAAGACCAACTTCAGGTGCTCGGTTTCAAACGACCTACCGATATCCAATACCGTGCCATAAAACATATTCTAGACGGCGAAGATGTCATGGCTGTTGCCCAAACTGGAACTGGTAAAACAGCTGCTTTTGTTATTCCTGTGCTCAATAAATTGGTCAAATACCATTCAAAAAAGAACTTCAGGGTCAATATCCGTTGTGTTGTTTTGGTACCTACGCGTGAGCTTGCACAGCAAATAACTACTGTTTTTGAACAAATTGGTGCACAAACCAAAGTAAAAGTGATTGGCCTTTTTGGTGGGGTAGAACAAGAGGCGCAAATTTCTCAATTATATAAAGGCGCTGAGGTTTTAATTGCAACACCGGGTCGGATGTTTGACCTCATTGCCCAAGGGCACCTAGATGTTTCTGAAGTCCATACGCTGGTGCTTGACGAAGCAGATTTAATGCTCGACCTCGGTTTCAATAAAGATATCCACGATATTAAAAAGAAGATTCCGGCTAAGCATCAAACCTTATTTTTTACGGCCACCATCAATAAAAAAATAAAGTCCCTGGCTTACGATGTGGTGCGTTCGGCCATTCGAATTCAATTGTCACCACAAAATCCTGTTTCAAAAAACGTGCAGCATGCGGTGGCTTTTATTGAAATGGACGATAAGCGCTTTTTCTTAGAAAATATGATCCGAGAGTACCCGGAGGCACGTTTTTTAGTTTTTGCCAGAACCAAAGTACGTGTGGAGCGCATCGTTAAGGCACTTGAGCGCGCTGATTTAAAGGCTGAAGCCTTGCACGGTGGTGTTGCCCAAAACGAACGCTTTGCTTTACTCGATCGTTTTCGTGCTTCTGAAAATCAAGTACTCATCACAACTGACGTTGCTGCTAGAGGCATCGATATTCCAAATATGGAATATGTAGTGAATTACGACTTGCCAGATAACCCAGAAAATTACGTGCACCGTTGTGGACGCACCGGGCGCGGTAATGCCCTAGGGCAAGCGCTTTCATTTTGCAGCCCAGATGAAATTCCGTTGTTAGATGCCATAGAAGACTACACGGGTGAAGAAGTCTTGCGCTATGAGATTTCTGAAGGCGAATACAAAGCCATTTTATTTGATGCCGAAGACCCTAATCACAATTGGCAAAAACTCATCCAAGAAAACGAAGACCCTGATTTTTGGTTAGATTGAGCTTTAAGGTGTTCGAATAACTAAAACGTAACCGTAAAAGGGATATTCCTTGTGTTAGGTTCATTTTGTAACGCGGGTTACAAAACTGTTTGTTTAAATTGACGATTTTTGTCCAAGAAAAGAGGAAATGATTTATCAAATTACTTTGCTTTTTGAAATTGATTATTTCATTTTTTATTTTAAAAAACTCAACTGTTCAATAAAAATCAACTAAATCAAATCCAAATGAATATGCTTCGTTCAATCACCTTTCTTCTAATTGGGATGCTGACCATCACTACCGCTTGTTCAACCAGTGCGCAAGCGACTTTTAAAAATGCGCCAATTGCTCAATTGACGAAAATAAAAAATGAAAAAAAGGCAATCGTAATTGACGTCAGAACCCCTACAGAATGGCAAGAAGGAGTAATAGAAGGCACAACTTTGTTTATTGACTTCAAAAGTTCAAATTTTGAACAGGAAATTGCCAAGTTGGACAAATCAAAGACTTATGTCGTCTACTGTAGAAGTGGTGGTAGAAGTGCTGGTGCTAGTCAAGTAATGATAGATAAAGGCTTTAAAAATGTAATTAACATGGAAGGTGGTATCATGTCGTGGAATGGAAAATTGGTCAAAAAACCATAAATATTTTGCTAACCAATTTTAACAATTTAAGTATGTCGAAGAACACCTCAGGTATTTTTTTGGCTGCAGTCCTTGGATTTGCAGCCTTTTTTATGGCTGCTTACACCCCAAGTTTTCTAAACACCTATTTGTTGGCATTGTTATTCGGGATGTCACTGGCTCCGCTCATTTCAAAAAAGCCAGTTTTGAATCCAGGGATTTCCTGGAGTGCAGCTAAAATGCTCGAGTGGTCTGTGATATTATTGGCATTTAGCCTCGATTATAAGGCTATTGTTGAGATTGGAATAACAAGTTTTGTTGCGATAGGGCTGGTTGTTTTCGTCGTCCTTATTGCAACTTTTTATTTATCAAAAGTACTTTCTTGTCCTGGAAAAACAGGTTGGCTCATTGGTTTTGGAACCGCCATTTGTGGTTCTTCTGCTGTGGCTGCGTTGGCGCCAAAGATTAAAGCAAAAGAAGAAGATGTTGCCATTTCGTTAGCCGTTGTAAACCTTTATGGATCTTTGGCGATGCTATTATTGCCTTTCATTTTTCAAGTATACCCTCAGGCTTTAAATGAAATGGCTTTTGTTATTGGGGCATCTTTACATTCTGTTGGTAATGTAGCCGGTGCTGGTTTTGCAGTCTCTGATGAGGTAGGTCAATTGGCATTAGTTTATAAAATGGCTAGGGTTGCTTTGTTGTCTCCCGCGCTGATTTTAATGTCTTGGTTAGATGCAAGAGGAAAAGAAAAAGCAAAATTTGAATGGAAATTACCCTGGTACCTAATTGGATTTCTTCTCATTTCAATTCTTGTTTCTTTTTTTCCTTTACCTACAAATATGCTTTCTGCAACCGAACTGCTCGGGAAAATCATTTTAACCATTGCTATGGCAGCTATAGGTTTAAAAGTAAATTTCTTACAATTAATCAAAGCAGGAAGAAGGGGGATGGTATTTGCATTACTCGTTTTTGTATTGCAAATCAGTTTGTTGTGGGTACTTAAGTAACTGATTAATATCAGTTTGTTAAGTAACACGTGTCACAATAGGTAAGGAGTCAGAGTATTAGTTTTGCTTCATACAAATTTACAGTTATGAAAGTAGAACAAATTTACACCGGATGTATTGCACATGCTGCATACTACCTTGAAAGCAATGGGGAAGCTGCCATATTTGACCCATTAAGAGAAGTTCAGCCTTACATTGAAAAAGCAAAGGCTGACAACGCCAAAATAAAATACGTTTTTGAAACGCATTTTCATGCAGACTTTGTTTCAGGTCACCTAGATTTAGCGCAGAAAACAGGTGCAACAATTGTATATGGCCCTACTGCTAAGCCATGTTTTGACGCTTTGGTAGCCGAAGACCTTCAGGAATTTAAAATTGGATCTTATACAGTCAGAGTTTTGCATACGCCTGGGCACACCATGGAGAGTACCACTTATTTATTAATTGACGAAAATGGAAAAGAACATGGTATTATTACAGGTGACACTTTATTTATTGGTGATGTTGGCCGCCCAGATTTAGCACAGCATGTCATCGCTGACTTGACCGAGCAAAAATTAGCTGCGCATTTATATGATTCATTGCGCAATAAAATTATGCCGCTTAGCGATGATTTGATTGTTTACCCTAACCATGGAGCAGGTTCAGCTTGTGGAAAAAAAATGAGTAAAGAAACTACTGATACTTTGGGCAATCAAAAAAGAATAAATTATGCGCTCAGACCAGATATGACCAAAGAAGAATTTATCGATGAATTACTTACTGGTCTAACAACTCCGCCAGCATACTTTCCCAAAAATGTGCTTATGAATATTCAAGGCTATGATTCTTTGGATACGATCATGGACCGTGCAAACAGAGGTTTGACGCCAAGTTCTTTTGAGTTGATGGCTAATGAAACAGGAGCATTGATTTTAGATACTCGCGCTCCTGAAATTTTTGCAAAAGGCTTTATTCCTAATTCAATCAACATCGGACTCGATGGTAATTTTGCCATGTGGGTAGGTGAAATGATCAACGATATCAAGCAGGAAATATTATTAGTTACAGAAGTGGGGCGAGAAGAGGAGGCCATCATTCGTCTATCTCGTGTTGGATATGACCATACAGTAGGTTATTTAAAGGGAGGTTTTGAAGCCTGGAGATCGGAAGGTAGAGAGTTGGATAAAGTTCAACGCATTACTGCAGCAACATTTGCCGCTCAATTCAACGAAAAAGCACCAACCTTTGATGTGCGCAAACGCAGTGAATTTCAGGCTGAGCATGTTGTAGATGTAATCAATATTCCTCTCAATGAAATTAATTTGCATTTGGCTAAGTTTCCAGCTGATGAAAATTTCATTTTACATTGTGCCGGTGGATACCGCAGTATGATTGCAGCTTCTATTTTGAAAAGTCGTGGCATTCATCATTTCGTAGATGTTATCGGCGGAATGTCAGAAATCGCCAAAACAAATGTGCCGAAAACAGCTTATGTCTGTCCAAGCACCTTGTTATAATTAAGAGTAAATCACAAGTAAAAAAGAGAAGGCAAGGGTCTTCTCTTTTTTCATTTTAAATAAATAAACAAAAATCAATATGAAGAATTTAGACTGGATCAGAATCATCCGTTATGTACTTGGGGGTTATTTATTAGTTGGAGGTATTTTACAAAAAGATTACACGGTGTTAATCATGGGTGCCATTATCACCACGATGGCTATTTTTAACGTGGGTTGTTTTGGAGGGCAATGTGCTCCCAAAAAAATGAACAAGCAAGCCTCCAGCCAAAATATCGAAGAGGTTACCTTCGAGGAAGTGAAGTAATTAACAAAGAAGTTTTACTTGTGTAACAATCGTTACATTTACTTTGCGATTCTTGAAATACTTTTGATACAATTCATTCAGTACCCAACTGAATACTAAACCCAAAAAACCAAAACAATGAAAATAGAACAAATTTATACAGGATGCTTGGCGCAAGGAGCCTATTATGTAATTAGTGAAAACGAAGCATTTATCATTGACCCCCTGCGTGAAACCGCTCCTTATTTAGAGCGCTTAAAGCAAGATGGGGTAACACTAAAGTATATTTTTGAAACCCATTTCCATGCGGATTTCGTTTCTGGACATCTTGACCTCAGCAAGCAAACCGGTGCGCCAATTGTTTATGGCCCAACAGCAAAGCCAGAATTTGAAGCCATCATTGCCTCTGATGAGCAAATTTTCCAAATAGGTAAAGTCCAAATTAAAGTACTACATACACCAGGGCATACCATGGAAAGCACAACCTACCTCTTGATCAATGAAGAAGGGAAAAATGAAGCCATTTTCTCTGGTGACACCCTTTTCTTAGGTGATGTAGGACGCCCGGATTTAGCTCAAAAAGCTGCAGACATGACACAAGAGCAATTGGCTGGATTACTTTATGATTCTTTAATGAATAAAATCATGCCTTTGTCAGATGATGTTACTGTATATCCTGCACACGGCGCTGGTTCAGCATGCGGCAAAAACATGATGAAAGAAACGGTAGATACCTTGGGTAATCAAAAGAAAATGAATTACGCTTTGAACCAACCGAGCAAAGAAGCCTTTATTGCAGCGGTTACCGATGGTTTATTACCACCACCTGCTTATTTTGGATTTAACGTAGCCATGAACAAAAAAGGTTATGATAGCTTTGAAGCTGTTAAGGAAAGAGGACTCACTGCTCTTGGTGTAGATGCTTTTGAAACATTAGTTGAAGCAACTGGCGCCATGATTTTAGATACTAGATTGGCTGCTGATTTTTGTCAAGGCTTTATACCTCAAGCAATTAATATTGGTGTGAAAGGAGATTTTGCGCCTTGGGTTGGTGCTTTAATCGGTGACGTTAAACAACAAATTGTATTAGTTACTGAGCCAGGCATGGAAGAAGAAGTCGTGACGCGTTTAAGCCGTGTTGGTTTTGACCAAGTCTTAGGCTACTTAAATGGTGGTTTCGAAGCCTGGAAAGCAGCTGGTAAAGAAGTTGACACCGTTCATCGCATCACTCCTGATGAATTCGCATCAAAATTTGAAGCTGGTAAATCAATGGTGATTGACGTTCGTAAAGAAAGCGAATATGAAGCAGAGCACGTTGAGGATGCCTACAGCAAGCCACTTGCTTACATCAACGACTGGACAAAGGATATCCAGCCAGATCAACATTTCTTTATGCATTGTGCAGGCGGATACCGCAGTATGATTGCCGCTTCAATTTTGCAAGCGCGTGGTTATAGAAATTTTACGGAAATTGAAGGAGGTTTCGGTGCTATTTCTAAAACAGAAGTTCCAAAAACAGATTTTGTTTGCCAAAGCAAAGTCATGAAAATGTAAGTTATGGGTAGTCCATTAAAAGTACTCTTGCCAACAAATTTTTCAGTTCAGGCAAGTTATGCACAGATTTTACTCGAAAAATTAGCACAGCGTGTTCCAATCGAGTGTCATTTGGCCCACGTTTTACCCTTCCCAGAAACGGTATCTATTTTGCCGGACGGAAATATTTTAACATGTGGTGAAATAGATCCTGGTTTTATTGCGCTGCAACGCGACCTCGCTCTTGAAAAACTTAAATCTATCAAAGGTGAGTTCGCCGGACATCATATCCTTGTTGGTTCTTTTGTTGACGCAATAGAAAGCTACGCTCAAAAGCAACAATTTGATTTGATTGTGATGGGTACTAAAGGTACTGATGGTTGGGTTGAAAAATTGGCTGGTAGCAAAGCTCAACATGTTGTAAGACAATCAAGCACACCCGTTTTGTCATTAATGTGTGACCGGAGTGATTGGCAACCTAATGAAGTCTTGTTGGTGCATCAATTTGATAAAGAGGAAATTGAGCTTCCACACGCAGCTCTCGATATCTTAAAGGCTTTCGGAAGTGAGGTCCATCTTTTAGAGTTTGTAAAAGAGGAGAATACTGAAAAGCAAAACAAGATATGTACAGCAATGGATCAGTTTGCGAGTAAACTAGGATTATCCAATGTTAAAAAACACGTGCTTGTTGAAAAGGATATTGAACAAGGTGTTTACCATTTTGACCAAATGAAATCTGTGGATTTACTATTAATTGGCACCCACGCAAAAGGTGGTATTTTTCATCAGAGTGCCACAGAAAAATTGGTAAACCATATGTATAAACCCATGCTGACTTTTCATATTTAAAACAAAATTAAATTTACTAAACCTAAACCCATGCTAGATTTCTTAATGTCACCTTGGCCTTGGTGGTTCTCCGGAATGATCATTGCCACCGTTATGTTTTTAATGCTTTTTTTCGGAAAAAGTTTTGGTTTTTCCTCCAACCTAAGAACAATTTGTTCTATAGCCGGTGCCGGAAAACGTGTCAAATTTTTTGACTTTGATTGGCGTTCCCAAACCTGGAATTTGGTTTTTCTTGTTGGTGCAATTATTGGTGGATATATTGCGAATAATTACCTCAATGATGGCAGTACCTTTGAACTTGCTCAAAGTACAACCAAGGACCTCAGTAATCTTGGATTTGCAAAAGCAACAGCGGTTCAGCCTTCAGAATTATTTAGTTGGGATGCCATCTTTACATTGAAAGGATTTGCAATTTTATCGATAGGTGGCATGTTGGTTGGTTTTGGATCTCGTTATGCTGGGGGTTGTACTTCAGGGCATGCGATTTCAGGAATCTCAAATCTTCAACTACCTTCGCTCATTGCTGTTATAGGCTTTTTCATCGGTGGCTTGCTCATGACTCATGTTATTTTCCCTTTAATTTTTTAGCGATGAAATTTATTAAGTTTTTAGTTGTAGGGATTTTGTTTGGCATCGTGATGGCTAAATCCCAAGCATTAAGTTGGTACCGCATTCAGGAAATGTTCCGTTTTCAAAATTTCCATATGTATGGCATTATTGGAACTGCTGTGGTACTAGGTGTAATTGGCACAGCTTTAATTAAGCGCTTTGGTTGGAAAGACTACAAAGGTGATCCCATTTTATTTGCCCCAAAAGAAAAGTCTTTTTGGCGTTATTTAATTGGCGGGACTATATTTGGTCTTGGTTGGGCACTTAGTGGAGCTTGCCCAGGTCCAATGGTGGTGAATATCGGATATGGATATCTCAGTTTCATTGTTGTAGTCATTTTTGCATCGTTTGGAACCTTCCTTTATGGTGTTTTTCAAAGTAAGTTACCGCATTGAACATGAGACGGTTTTTGATTTTCAAAATATTGATTTTAAGCTTGGTAGTAGTTAGTTGCTCTGAGGATCAAATACAAATTGATGACATTCAAGCAAGCGTCTATTCAGCACCAAAATCAGTATCGGAATATTGGCAGCCTTTAGATGTATTTGCCATTGAAGATGGGCAAAAATCAAAAGAGGTGCTCTACGGTAGAGACCTTATTGTTTACACGGCCTATTATTTTGGCCCGCGAGGTCGAATTGCCCAGCAAACAAATGGTTTAAATTGTCAAAATTGTCACCTAGATGCGGGTACAAAACCATTCGGAAACAATTACGGTTCAGTTGCCTCAACTTATCCGAAAGTAAGAGCCAGGAGTGGTAAAATGGAAAGTATCGAAAAGCGCATTAATGACTGTTTTGAAAGGAGTTTAAATGGGAAGCCACTCAAGGAAAATAGCAAAGAAATGCGTGCAATGGTGGCCTATATGAAATTCCTCGGTGAAAACGTCAAAAAAGGAGATAAAGCAAAAGGTTCAGGGTTTAAAGATTTACCTTTTTTAACCCGAGCTGCTGATCCCGATAAAGGAAAAGCTGTTTATGATTTGCGTTGTGCAAGTTGCCACCAACCTAATGGCCAGGGAATTATTGATGGTATCGGCCAATCTTATGTGTATCCACCGCTATGGGGTCCACATAGCTTTAATGATGCAGCAGGCCTAAGCAGAATTAGTAATATGGCTAAATATGTCAAATATAATATGCCACTTGGTGTGAGTCATGATGCACCAGAGTTGACAGACGAAGATGCTTGGGATGTTGCAGCCTATATTGAGAGTCAGCCTCGCCCGCACAAAGCAGTACCTAAAGATTGGCCGGATATTTCCAAAAAACCAATTGACCATCCATATGGCCCTTATGCAGATCAATTCAGTGAAAAACAACATAAATACGGGCCGTTTACTGCTATGAAAAAAGCAAAAAAATAGTGCGAGTTTGTCTAGGAATCTACTCTCGACCTTCAAAATAAAGCATTTCATTCATATTATTATTTGCAAAATACCCACACTTTGAAATCAAGGATACTTTTTATTGTACTATTCATTTTCAATTTTAATTCCTTCGCGCAGCACCATGAAATCAATGAGCAAGCTGTGATGTGGAAAGGAAAGCCCCACGATGTATTAGATTCAAATTCTCTTCTTTACGCATTTAAAACAGGAGTAACTAATGGACATTTTAGATACTTCTTTAGTCAGACTACTAATGAGGGATCTCTTTCCGATTATTTTGCCAATGCCATAGGCGGTGGTTTACGCTTTGAGACAAATTCTTTTCATCATTTTCAGTTTGCAGTTAGTGGTTTTTATTTTTTCAATATCGGTTCTTCTGTTTTGCATGACCCAGATCCTTTAACAGGCGGGCTTAGCCGTTATGAGCTTGGTTTGTTTGATGTTGAAAATCCCGATAACCATGAAGATATGGACCGCTTAGAAGAACTTTACCTTAAGTATCGCACAAAAGGTGGAACAATAATTTTTGGTAAGCAATTAATCAATACACCATTAATCAATTTACAGGATGGTCGAATGCGTGGAACAGGGGTTGAGGGTTTGTGGTTGGATCAAAGTTTTCGGGAGCAAAAGTTTCGTTTCCAAGGAGGTATTCTGACTGCTATTTCACCTCGGAGTACCACAAAATGGTATAAGGGTGCTGAGTCCATTGGGCTTTATAGCCAAGGGTTGAATCCGGATGGAACTCCTTCTCAATTTAAAGGAAATATTGATCTACCTTTTATTGCAGTTGCCTCTGTGAATTGGAAGCCTAATAAAAATCTAATTTATCAGGCCTGGGACTATCATTTACCTGAGCTTTTTAATATCACTTTTCACCAACTAGATTTGACAAAGAAAATGACGTCTTGTGTATGGACTAATAGTG
Organism: uncultured Lishizhenia sp.; assembly: GCA_964590425.1. Taxonomy (GTDB): domain Bacteria; phylum Bacteroidota; class Bacteroidia; order Flavobacteriales_D; family Crocinitomicaceae; genus UBA952. Next base: position 44,261 of record CAZPWB010000005.1, read on the forward strand.
CGCAGTTCGCAAGGCAATGGGCTTTAGCTGACGGAGGCAATGAAGACCCGAGTAAAACTTATATTCAGATAGGGTCTAAATCTATGACCTTTGGTTTTCGATCGAAGTTGGCATTTGAGAATTGGCATTACTCGGTTAATTATAACCGAATTACAGCCGAGGGTAGGTATTTATTTCCAAGAGAGTGGGGCAGAGACCCGTTTTTTACTTTTATGCCCAGAGAAAGAAATGAAGGCTTTGGCGATGTGCATGCTTTTGTTGTAAAAGTTGAAAATCAATCAAGTTCTAGTATTTTTAAAAAGAGTGGAGTTGCATTTGGTTATTTTCAATTGCCCGACGTTAAGAATTTTGAGCTGAACAAATATGGGATGCCTAGTTATTTTCAGCTCAATTTTGACCTCAGAGTTAACTTTAGTCAGTGGATGCAAGGCTTAGAAGCTCAGCTACTACTGGTAACGAAATTAGGTGTTGCTAATACTTACAATAATCCTAAATATCAATTCAACAAAGTAAATATGTTGTTAACCAACTTTGTATTAAATTATCATTTCTAGCTAATCCATCAATAACCTAAAAAACTATAAATTATGACATTTGATTTACTCGCTATCATTGGACTTTTTGCCAGTACACTCATCGGTGTCTCACTCGGCTTAATTGGAGGAGGAGGATCCATTTTAACGGTTCCAGTTTTGGTCTACCTGTTCAACGTTGATCCTGTATTAGCAACGGCATATTCTTTATTTATTGTTGGGCTCAGCAGTTTAGTTGGTGCCTATCCAAAATACAAATCAGGAATGATTGATTTAAAAACGGCAATAGTATTTGGTATTCCATCTATTCTTGCAGTTTTTCTCACCCGAAAAGTTTTGGTGCCAGCCATTCCCGATTCATTATTTAATATAGGTAACCTTGAATTTACAAAAGCATTGGCCATGATGATTTTGTTTGCCATCCTAATGGTTGCCGCCTCCGTTTCGATGATCCGCGATAAAAAAGATGCTGCACAAGAAGAAAATGGTGAGCGTCATTTTAATTACCCAATGATTTTACTCGAAGGTGCAGTTGTTGGCGTACTCACTGGTTTAGTTGGCGCCGGTGGTGGTTTCTTAATCATACCTGCACTCGTCATGCTATCTAAATTACCGATGAAACAAGCGGTAGGCACTAGTTTGTTGATCATTGCCGCAAAATCTTTGATAGGTTTCACAGGCGATGTAATGGAAAACGCCGCAAAAATGGATTGGACCCTCTTAGCTATTGTAACTTCTTTAGCAATCGTGGGGATTTTTGTTGGGAATCAATTATCAAAGAAAATCGATGGCGCTGCGCTTAAAAAAGGTTTTGGTTGGTTTGTTCTAGTCATGGGTATTTATATCATTGTTAAAGAATTAGCTTTTCCTGGTGAAGGAGCTCATTAGTAAGATCATTTTTAGACACTTAAACCTACACCTATGAAAAATAAAACTACAAACCCAAGACGTTCATTTATTAAAAAGATGGGCGTGCTCGGTTTGGGAAGTATATTTACGCCAAGTTTATTAGCCAACTCAAATCAAGAGTCTCCATTAAATAACGGCACACATGAGTCATCTTCTTCTCTTCATAAAAAAGAAGATAAAATCACTTTACAATTGTTGCAAACAACAGATGTACATTGTCAAATACATCCTCATGATGAGTTATTTTGGGAGAATGAACAAGCTGTTTTTAGAAAAACAGGAGGTTACGCTGAATTGCAAACTTTTCTAAAACAACTCAAGAAAAAACATAAATACACTTATACTGTCGATACCGGAGACATGTTTCAAGGTTCTCAGTTGAGTGTAGAAACGACAGGAGAGGCTTTTGTTCCGATTCTCAATGAAATGGATTACGATTTGTATTTGCCGGGCAATTGGGAAGTGATCTACGGAAAAACAAAAATGCAACAGCTCATGGGTGCTTTGAACGCACCGAAGGTTTGCACTAATATGTACCATGATTTAGGTGAGGGTAAAAAAGGAGAATTGATCTTTCAACCATATACGATTTGGGAAGTTGAGGGGATTAAAATTGGTTTTCTAGGATATACCGATCCATTGGTGCCACTCAGACAAAGCCCTAATTATAGCAAAGGCATCATTTATACCAAACCAGAAGAGAATTTAGCGCATTATGTCGACGTTCTACGCAATCAAGAACAATGTGCAGTAGTGATCATGCTGGCTCATTTAGGTTTATCTCAACAAATAGCACTTGGAAATGACCCAAGTTGTGCCGGTGTTGATTATATTTTCGGTGGTGACACACATGAACGTGTAAGAGTACCGATACAATGTATGTATACTAAAGTGGTTGAGCCAGGTGCGTTCGGTTCTTTTGTAGGCTCATTAGAGCTTGATTTTGAGCAAGGCAAGCTGGTTTCAGAACGCTATGAACTTTTGGAAGTGGCCGCAAAATCTTTAGCGCCAGATCCAAAAATGGCTGAGCTATTAAAGCAAAAAGAAGCCAGTTTTTCTTCAGAAATTAATCGGGTTATTGGACACAGTACCATTCCATTATATCGTTACTTTGTGGTTGAAAACCCAATAGATACCATGATTTTGGATGCACTTGATTGGCGTTTCCCTGAGATAGACATTGTGCTCTCTAACGGTTTCAGATTTTGCCCTCCAAGAACTACACCAGACCAAACCGGAAATATTCCAATAACAAAAGGCTTTATTTTCGACATGTTACCCGTTGACTCTACGGTTAGGACTGCAGAGGTTACTGGTGAGCAAATTTTCAATTGGCTTGAAAAAGAACTCAATAATGTTTTTGCTAAAGATGCTTCCAAGCGCTTTGGCGGTTGGGTTATTAAATTCAAAGGAATGGAAATTGAGTTTTTGGCTTTCGCTGAGCAAGGTAAACGCGTTCAAAAAGCAACTGTTGGTGGTCAACCTTTAGATCGTCAGAAAACTTATTCAATTCTTGCGTGTGAGCGCGATGGCGACCCGGTGGATATGTTGTGTCGTATCAAAGGAGTGTTTCATCCGAAAAATACAGCCTATACCCTGCATAAAGTCATGGAAAGTTATTTAACCACCATGAAGGTCGTTACTCCTCAACCTCAAGGAAATGCTAAGGTTTTGGACGCCCCTCAAACTTTGCTCACTCAGGTAACGGGTGTTCCATATGAGTTTAAATAAAGATTGAATATTATTATATTATCATATTTAAATTTGCTTAATGTTCAGGAAAGTTGAGCTAATTGTATTCAAATTATATCGAGTTTATGATTTCAAGAAATAAACAAATAGGTCTGCTTTTTTGCTTCACATTTTTTCTAGGGAAATCCATAATTGCCCAAACCATAAATTTCCCATACGAAATCCGACTAAAAGCTGACTCCATTCAAGGCTTTGACGGCTTGCATTCTTTTGCTTGGGGGCAAAGAGGGAGTAGGTTGGTGTTAATTGGTGGTAGACCTGATGGCATGCATGCACGGCAGCCATTTAACGCTTTTCCGGCAAGTCAGAATAATCAGCAAATTCAGGTCATTGATTTAAATACCAAAGAAATTTGGACTCGTTCTTTACAAGAATTGGCGGTACCGTTGCAAGAGCAGTTGCAAAGTACCAACATGAACTTTTATCAGGATGAGAATGAGCTTATCTTAACTGGAGGTTATGCTTACAGTAATACAGCCAATGATCACATTACTTTTCCTTACCTAACCAGAATTAATTTAGATGGCTTGATCGCGGCTATCATGTCGAATCAGCCCATGAGTGTGTTTTTTGAGCAAATACAAGACGAGCGTTTTGCGGTTACTGGCGGGAATTTGGCAAAAATCGGTGCGCAATATTATTTAGTGGGTGGCCACCGTTTTGATGGGCGTTATAACCCAATGAACAACCCAACCTTTGTGCAGACCTATGTTGACGGTCTCAAAAAATTCGAGCTCAGTTCACCAGGAAGTCCATTAACGGTGTCTAATTATCAGTTAGTGACTGATCAAATCAATTTGCATCGCCGCGATTACAACCTGTTGCCTCATATTTACCCCGATTCTAGTTTTGGTTACCTCATTTCTTCAGGCGTATTTCAACTCAATGCGGATCTTCCGTTTTTATATCCGGTAGAAATTCATCCGACTTCACATGTAGCTGTCAATGGTTTTAGCCAGTATCTCAGTAATTACCATTCAGCTAAATTCAGTGCTTACGATGCAAGTACTTCTTCTATGCATCATCTCTTTTTGGGTGGTATCAGTCAGTATTATTATCAAAATGGCACACTGATCAATGATCCAAATGTCCCATTTGTCAAGACAATCAGCAGACTGAGCCAAGCGTCTGATGGAACTTATCACGAATATGTGCTCAATCAAGAAATGCCTGCCTTATTAGGCGCAAGTGCAGAGTTTATTCCTAAGGAAGACCTACCGTTTTACAATCATGAAATCATCGATTTAAATGCGCTCGCTCCAGATTCATTACTCATTGGATATTTGGTAGGAGGCATTAAAAGCATGGCACTGAATCCGTTCACCCAAAACAATACTGCCCAAACAAGTGCCAATGCCATTTTCTATGAAGTTTGGCTCAAGCAAAGTAATACTGGTTCAATAGAAGTGCTGCAACAGAACGCTGCAATTCAAGTTAGTATTTTTCCGAATCCGGTAAGTACTCAACTCAATCTAGATTTCAATCTAGCGCAGAAAGCAAATGTCGAATTATTTGTGTTGGATCAGCAGGGAAAGTTGGTGCATGAAGTGTATTACGAGAAGGTAAAAAGTGCGAAGAAGGTAATTGATATTAAAAATCTAGGGCTTGCGGCCGGCACCTACACGCTTCAATTTATTTTAGACGATCAGCAAACGCTGACCAAAACCATTCAAATCCAATGAAAGAATTCTGGGACGAACGCTTTAAAGAAGAAGTCTATGCTTACGGGCAAGAACCTAATGACTTTTTAAAAGCACAAGAAATTGGTGGTGGTTTAAATGTGCTCTGCTTAGCGGAAGGAGAAGGGCGAAATGGAGTTTACTTAGCAAGTTTGGGAAATACCGTGTCCTGCATTGATTATTCAGTGGAGGGATTGAAAAAAACCGGTCAATTGGCTGCACAAAATGGGGTAGAGGTTTCTTGTTTTTGTAAAGATCTTGGAGAAACGAATTTAGTGGAAAATTCCTGGGATGTCATTGTTGCCATTTTTGCACATTTCCCGCCAAACGTAAAAAAGTATATTTGGCCTCAGATTTATGCAGCTCTTAAGCCGGGAGGAAAGTTCATTATGGAGGTATATGACCATGAACAATTGCGCTTTGGCACGGGAGGGCCGCAACAAGAAGCATTGCTATATAGCAAAGAAGAATTAACCGAATTGCTTGGTAACGCTTTTTCTTCATTACAAATTGATAAAGTCTTTCGAGAAGTGAAGGAGGGGACCTATCATAATGGCGCCTCTGCTACCTTGCAAATCATCGCCGTAAAGTAAAATAATGCCCAAACTTTACTAGTTTTGAAAAGAACTTGCGTTAGAGTTTCAATTGGCTAGCATGCTAAGTTTATTGAAAACCTAAAAAAGTAAGCAAACAAAACTATGAAACGCTGCGCGCTACTTTATCTTATTTTTTTCTCTATTGCGGTCTTTGCACAAGATAACTGTGACTTCAATCCGCAGTATAAGAAAGGAGGGCATTACTTGTTCTCGACTTTTTATGAAGATCCTTATATGCATAAGGTCCGAGAAGGAGTTTGCCAGACCCTGCATTTAGGGAAAATATATGAGCGCCGTGTATTTGTGAAGGGAAGGCTTGCTGAAGAAACGATCAATACGTTTGAGGGCAAGCCAAGAGTGCGTTCGCAATTTTCTTTGTGGGATGGTGACAGCATATTAGTTGTGCAAGATGTTTGGAGAGAAAGCGGCGAGAAGGAGGCCCATTCGGTTTATTACCTGGACCGCACAGGCAGACGCTGCATGACAGAAACGCAGTATGGAACAGGAGGGAAGAAGCGTTTTGAACGCTCGATCGCCTGGATTCGCTATAACGAACTCAATGAGTCTGACAAAAGCATGCATCCGCCACATACGGTGGATGAAGACGGCTACACATATCTTTGTGTGCCCTTTGGTACCGAGAAAATTTATGATCCTTTTTCTGGCGCCTTAACGCAGGTTCGGACGCATCAACTCATAAAGAACGGCTACTATGAAAATAGTTCTTTACATGGGCCCACCACCGAGTATTATGAAAACGGAAAAGTAAAAGCGAAAGGCACATATAAAAACGGTGCGCTGGATGGGCTTTTTGAAAAATTCTACCCGGATGGAAGGAAGTTGAGTTCGGGTGCTTATCAAAATGGTGTTGAAATTGGAACTTGGCAAGCTTGGCATCCAAATGGCAAACCTTCTTCTGTTTATGTTTACGACCTAGAAAGTGCGCATCCGTTTACCCCAAGCAAAAAAGAATGGGCCGATAACGGACAGTTGACACTTGAACAGGTTTTGGATGTTAGCGGCAGTGGTTATCTCAAAGAGTGGACCCCTACAGGAATACTTATTCATGACGTCAATATCTATTTGCTCGATCAGCACACTGGTGTTGAAACGTGGTGGCATCCAAATGGGCAATTGCATTGGCGCCGTGACTACCGCAAGGGCCAGGATACAATACTGGTGCAGTTTTACAAAAATGGAGACCCAGAAAGACTTGAGGTATTTAAAGAGGATCGTGCAGGCAGTGAGCGTGAGGTTCGCAGGTGGTATGAAGGGAAAATTCAGCAGTCTGTTTTTTTGACACAAACGCGCCCAGATGGTTTTCAGATGCAAAGTCAAGAAGACTTTTACCCAAGTGGGGTCCGAAAAAGCTACGTGCTTTATAAAAATCAAGAAAGTTTCAAGGAACTTTATGCGGCAAACGGCACTAAAATATTGTACCGCTATACCATCCTTGATTCTCTTGAAGGGCCCTATCAGCGCTTTGATACAACCGGTGTCTTGCTTTTTGATTACAGGTATCACAAAGGCCTGCGCAATGGTTGGTGCCGCGAATACGATGCCACCGGAAAACTGCAATTTGCACAATACTATCAGCAGGGGAATCCAGTCAAAGATTCCGAAAATCTCGCTCGTAAGCATCATTTTCAAGCATTAACATCCGACGAAAAAAGAGGGCTTCAGTATCTATTTTCGGCACAACAATATGATTCGATAATTTTCGAACCTGCGCATCAGATGAAGTGTCTTGAACTTTTATATCGGGTTTATCCGGAGGTTTTGGGTACACTACCTGTAAATGAGATCCGTACAGAACTTGATTTTTACCGCCCTATCCGCCTACAATTTCAAACGTATGGTCCTTGCACGGCTATTCATGTCAATAACCATCATCTTGGAGTCAAGTCATTTTTGATTTACCCAGATATGGAAATTGAACCCTTGCAGCATCTTTTTACCAAGGAGGATTTGCAGACGCAACAACTTCATCATGACAAATTTGAATTATGGCAAGATTAAGTGCGCTCTTACTTTTCATCGGGTTGCTTCCAACATTTGCTTTTGCAGATTTGCTACCACCAGAACTCAGGCTTTCTTTAAAGCAAATCAAAAGTCAGTCAAATCAGTACATTTTATTAGAATTGGAAATTCGGAATTTTTCTGCCCTTCATGGGAGCATTTTGGTGCCAGGGCATCCGCAATTGGGTATGGGGCTTTTTGAAGTGTATAGGTACCAAAAAACCGGAACCAATCAATTTCGCCTAGATTCAACTTTTTCGTTAGTGCTCAAAGATTCAGCAACTGTAGATGAAAAGTACATGCAGTTTTGGTCCTTAGCTCCTGGAGAATCTTATAAACAATTGCTGCGAATTGAGTCGCTATCAACACCAAATGAATTCTTCATGGTCAAATATCAACCACATGTATGTAGAGAGTGGTTTCAATACGCTTTTCGTTGGCACGATGAGGAGGGGGAAAGTAAAGAGCCTATTGATGAAAGCGACCAACGTTTCGCGTATCAAGGGGCTTATTATTCTAACTTACTGGTGGTAGATTCGGGTTTAATACAGGAACCAGTAAAGCCTGCTATTCATCGATTTTCAACACTTCAGAAAGCAATTTATAAAGAACAATGGGGAAGGGTTGAAAGAAGATTAAAACATCACTTACCGAGATTTACAGATTCGCTTTCTATTTATCCGATACTCAGTAAACAGCTTTATAGCCAGGCGGTGTTGTCGTCTTTGCCTAGCTATTACCATCAGTATTTAATTGTGGAAACGAAAGGTGGTTTACACTATTTATATTTAGGATATCAACTCGGTAAAATATATCGAGGTCGTGGTTTTTTAGCACAAATAGCGCACCTTTGTGGCGCACGCCGGGTTTTTTGGCGTACTTCTTCAGTGAATAAGAATCAGTTAAAAGTGTTTAAAGTTCTACCATTTAAAAAACCTATCCTATGAAACAATTTTACGCGCTGATAATACTCGCACTTCCTTTACAATTTTTTGCTCAAGAAAATCCAAAGGCCAAAGAAATTGGAGAAGCCATTAAACTCATGGATGCAGGTCAATTTGCAGATAGCCGTTTGAAACTTGAAGAGGTGCTGAACGAGGACCCGAACAATTACGATGCTTGGTATGAATTTGCCTATAGTTATTACATGCAAAAAGATTACAAAAAAGCAGAGGAAATCATGCGCAAGCAAACTGAGCACCCGCAAGCCACCGACCAGCTTTGGCAGATGATTGGCAACGCCATAGACTTTCAAGGGAATCCGGAAGGAGCAATTGCAGCTTATGCAGAAGGCTTAAAAAAGTTTCCGAACAGCGGGCGCCTCTACGTAGAGACGGGCAACATTTATTTGATGCAAAAAAATAGGCCACTCGCCATACAGAGTTATGAGAAAGGTATCGAGATGGCGCCAGAATTTTCTTCAAATTATTACCGTTTGGCCAAAATTTATTGTGATTCTGAAGATGAATTGTGGGGCTTGATCTATGGAGAGCTTTTCATGAATTTGGAGCGAAATACCAAAAGAACCAGAGAAATGAGCCTGTTGTTGTATCAGACTTACCAGAAAGCTTTAGTTTTTGACAAAGGCACAATTTCCGTGAGTTTTGCAAAATCGATGAGCCCATTTAGTATGGAATTTGAAATGCAAATGGGAATGGCTGCAACTAAATATTTACTGAACAATAAGAAAGTAGATCTAGATGTCCAGACCCTCCTCGAGCTCAGACAAGCCTTCATGACCAATTGGCAGGCTGCTCCAAAAGCAGCACCCTACAAGGTAGTTTTATTCGATTTTTGGCAGCAGCTCAATGATGTCGGCTTTATTGAGCCTTACACTTATTGGTTGTTCAATATGGCACCAGATAACCAATTTGAGAAATGGCACAAAAAACATGAGTCAGACTTCACCTTTTTTACCAAATGGTACAATCCAAACCCGATTCAAATTACAGCTGAAAATTACTTTTCCAAACAAAAAGTTGGAAACGAAGCTGTGATCGAGATTGGAGATTAAGGCGCAACAGTTAACGGCGTCCGCAACACGAAGTTTTGGTTTTCATTGGCCAATTGAAGCATAAAGCAAGTGGTCGGATACGCTATGTGAAGCCCATTTTGTCCTTTTTCTATTACCAACGGCACTTCTTTACCAAGAAGGTCATAGCCTTTGATCGTGTTAAAACTCGATGAGTAAAGCTGAAGTGCAGCGCCTGCTTTCCACTGATATTGAAGGGTTTCTAGATCTAAACCAGCAGCACTAGAGAGATTGACATCAATCAGTAGGGTGTCAGTGTCACAAAGCCCCGTGGCAATGAGCAGCACCTGATACGTGTTGAGGTTGTACTCAAAGCCAATGTTTTGGCCTACCTCAATGGTCATGTCCGGAAAATACCAAGTATAAGTGGCCGCCTGATTTGCGTTAGCCGTGAAACTCAATAAACTTGAGCCGGGAATGCTGCTGTAGCCTGCTGTGACTTGCAACTGCTCACTAGGAAGTACCAAGCCCCAAGTACCCAAACTATCCAACACGATGCTACTTGCTACTTGTTGTAAAATAAAGGCATCTCCGTGTCCGATACCTGGGTTAAATGTATTGTTTAGGCAACTTTTCTGAAACAATGCGCTATAAAAAACGCATGCAGCCAAATAGGATCCTTCCAGACTAGGGTGTGAACCATCTTGTTGATATAAATTGATATTCGGATAATTGTCTCGGACATATTTCCAGGCAACTCCTACGGGTGATACCGCAGCAGCGGCAGAATCGGCGATGCGCAAATAGGCGGCTCTGAGGCGCGCATTCATTTTGTCAAAGGTATTGATAGAATCCCATTGCGGATCGCCGTTTTGGCGCCCCCAAGTCATGAAAAAATTGACTTGACAGCAAGGTTGAATGCTTTTGGCGCTATCTGCGAGTTGTAAGGCAAAGGGCAGCGTTTGGGTATTGACTTGCTGAACAGGGAAACTTGGTTCTTGGCTTTGGCCCTGCAGAATGATGTAGTCCCAGGCTTGTGCTTGCATCTTTTGATAATTGATGGCATTATTGGCATGCATTTGAAAGGTTTGACCGCCAGGCGTATTGCTGTCATAAATAAGGTGATCTCCTTGCGCAAGAGCAACCTCACTCACCAAAGTCGGTAAATTATTGACGGCCATATAGCTATTGCCAATGAAAAGCGCACGCAGTGTATCTTGGCCATAGGTCAGCGCATTGAAACCAAATAAAATAGAGCAACAAAGAAATAAACGCATCATTCTGAAAGGGTAATAATGGGGCTTTGTAAGCGAATGTCTTTTGACGAGGCACCAATTTGTAAATAAAACTGAGTAGGAAGAGCCGTGCTTTTGGGCCCTGTCGGAATGCCAAGTGCAGATACCGGAATTTTATATTGTAAATAGAGTTTGGTTTCTCCATTTTTAAGGCGCGTTTTTTCCGTACGGATGAGGTACTGAACTGGTAGCGTTTCTAAACTGTAAATAGGCTTGATATAAAATTGCAGCGCTTCAGCTCCTGGAAATGCGCCTGTGTTTTGGATTGTGAAAGAAAGGTTGAGCGTATCGTTAAAACCTAATAGAGTCTTTTGAATCTTTAAATCGCGGTATTCAAACTGCGTGTAACTTAAACCATGACCAAACGGATAAAGTGGTTCACCGGTGCCATTGACGTAGTCATTGCCGCGCCCCGTGGGTTCGTGCCAATAAGAAAGCGGAAGCTGCCCTTCATGTTGCGGAATGGTTATAGGAAGTTTACCCGACGGATTCACCTTGCCAGCCAAAACATGAGCCAGTGCAGCGCCACCTGCCTCGCCTAAATACCACGCATACAAGATGGCACTGCTTTGCGCTTGCCATTCTTGCATGGTTACCGCGCTGCCACCATTGATCACGACCACAACTGGTAAGCCGCAAGCTTTGAGTTCATTAATCAGTGCTATTTGCTCAGGAGCTAAACGCAAAGACGAGCGGTCTTGAAATTCTCCTTCTGGAAAATCTACTACAAAAACTGCTACGTTGGCTTTTGCTATGGCTTTTTCGAGTTGTACAAAATGCTTTTCTTGGTGTTTTTTTGTTTCGTAGAACAGCCTGATGCGGCCATTGGCCTGTGGTTCCTTAAATTCTAGTTTAAAGCGGAGCGTTTGACCTTTTTGAAGTTGAAGCGCGTGGGTGCTTGTATGAAAACCCGCTTTTTGCCACTGATCAATGACGCAAGTATCATTGATGAATAAACGAAAACCGTCGTTTCCTTCTATGCCGATCACACAAGTGGTGTCTTTCAGTGCTATCAACTCAGTTTGCCAACGCGCCGAATAGAATCCGTTGCCTGTTTCTGGGCAAGGCCCATAGAGTGTCCAATGATGATCAATTTGTGATTCTGTTCTGGTCAGTACTGGCGCACCGCTTAAATGAGGGTTATTAAAATAGCTGGACTGTAAACTCAGTGTTTCAAAAAACGGATTCTCATTGCTGAGTGTCACTTTTGAATCGGTCCAAGGTTTTTCAGGAATAGCGAGGTAATTGATGTGATCGGCGCCAAATGCTTCTGTTAGCCCTGCTAAAATGCTCTGGGCCTTGTAGCCTTTGCCGCTGTAGCCACCGAGTTTAATTTGAGCAGCAGCTTCACCTAGCAATAAAATGTTCGTGTTTTTAGATAGGGGCAGGACTGCCTTTCCATTCTTTAGCGTGTCATTTTTCAGTAAGACAATAGCCTCTTCAGCGCAGCGCTCTGCAAGTTCCCAACCCTGATTCAAAAGCTTTTGAATTTCTTTTTGACTCGGTGTTTCCAGGTAAGGATTTTCAAATAAACCGAGTTCAAATTTGACACGCAATACGCGTGCTACGGCACTATCTATTTGATTTTTTTGAAGCTGTGCTGAGAAATAACCCGCTTCAAAGAGTTTAAAATGCGCACAATCGGTCTGAAAAATCACATCGAGTCCACCATTCAAGGCGTGTTCGCCACTTTGGGCATAGCTATTGGCAGTTTGGTGTAAAACCAACTCTCCGCCTACGGCATTGGCATCTGAAATAACAAAGCCTTTGAAGCCCCAATCTTTTTTGAGTGTTTGTTGAAGTAACCATTCGGAACTTGAACACGCACTGCCGTTTAAAGAATTGTAAGCACTCATGACAGATCTGGCCTTGCCTTCAGTGAAAGCTGCGTAAAAAGGTCTGAAATGACTCATGTAAAGCTCTCTGGAACTCAGGCCAATTGGGTAAGAATCTCGGCCGCCTTCACCTACATTGAGGATAAAATGTTTAGGCGTACAAATGACACCAGATAGCTCAATGTTTTTTATAAAAGCCAAACCCATTTGGGTGGCTAAGTAAGGGTCTTCACCAAAGGTTTCTTCGGTGCGGCCCCAGCGTACATCTGAAGCTAAATTGAGCACAGGGCTTAAAACTTGGCGAATGCCAATGAGGCGCGCTTCCTTGGCAATTTGCAGAGCAGCTTCAGCCATGAGGCTAGGGTTGAAGGATGCTGCCATGCCGATGGCCTGAGGAAAACTCGTGGCTTCAGCCCTCACTAAACCGTGCAGCCCTTCGTCAAAGAAAATAAGCGGAATGCCCAAGCGCGTTTGCTCCACGAAATAGTGCTGAATGCTGTTTGCCTTGGCAATGAGCTCTATATTTCCTTGGCCATGAGAATAATTCAAAAGTTGCTGCGTAGGATCTTGCTGCCCATTGGCAAATAGCTGTATACCAAAAATGCCGTTGTCAAAACGGCATTTTGAGGTGTCAAAATCTGAAGGAACCATGAAAAGTTGCCAAGCTTTTTCAGCTGGCGTCATGCGGCTAAGTAGGTCTTGAACTCTTGTTTCTATTGGGAGCTGAGGGTCTTTATAGCTTTGGGCTAAAAGACTTGAACTCAATAAAAGAAATAAGACCAGCTGCTTCATGGTCTACGAAGTTACGGAATCTTAGAGTCCGTTGGCAGCCATTCTCAACTTTAAGTCAAGGTAGGCTTGCTCATAAGCTTCGCGTTGTTTTTTGTCGCGGTTGGAAAGGTCCATTCGCCCCAGTGTTTGTAAAATAGCATCCGCTTCAGTGGTGTTGCGCATCGCAAAATAAGACTCAAGTAAATTGAAGTAGATAGCGATCGTTACATCTTTGTCGATGCGCGCTTTTTTGTTTTCAAGATCAGATTCTTCAAGTGCTTTTTTCCAGATAGCGTTCGCTTCTTCCAATTTGATCTTTGCCTGTGCTTCATTGGTAGTGAGCATTTTAAAGCCCAATTGTGCAGCGTTGTAGGCATCTTGAATGTCATTATGAGATTCATTTTTAGATTTCACATAATACAGTTCAAAGGTTTCGTCTGTTCTTTCAAAACCAATGCGGTCATTGACCAAGTGGTTGATTACTTTCAAGTTGTCTTGCAAACATTTGTCTTCCATTGCTTTTAGAGCAGCACTGACATCCATGGAAGGTTGTGTTTTTGTAGCAGTACTTTTGTATAGCTTATATTCAGTGAATTCTGCCGGAGCTGCCGCATAAATTTCTTGGTTAGCTGCATTGGCTACCCTGAAACTCATAGGGTGGCGGTAGGTAAATTCAATGTGGTAGTAATTCACATTGTTGGTGGTTTTCACATTGTTCACGATGCTTACCTCAGCTTTTTGTTCAGTTACGATTTTAGCAGGCGTGGCATCAAAACCTTGAAGTGTGACCATATAATTGAGTGCATTGTTGCTGCCTTTTTCAACACCATCAATAAAGAGGTAAGTGGAAGCCAAGGCATTGTAATCATATGAGGTTTTAAGCACTGGTGGGTTTATTGTGCGGCGATACGGTTGTGCAACATAATCTCGAACCGGTTGATTGTTTTCATTTAGAACTTGTTTTTCCAAGATTTTTGAAGCGGTAGACTTCGCGTTCCAAGCTTCCATTTCTTTGGCATATTTGTCGTCAGCAGCCTTTAAACGGTTTGGATATTCGGCCATGTCACGTTGGTAATCAGCCTCAGCTTGTGCTTTGTCAGCCTCGAATTGCGCCAATAATTTTTGATTCTCAACTTCATAAGCAGCCGTTACAAAAGACTGGTAAAAAGCTGGTCTAGGTTTCACCGGATTGCTTGGCAGTTTTACGTAAGAGTAGGTGATGCCTTCGCCTTTTACAGACTGCGCAAAAGATTGAAAGGAATTGAAAGCGAGGGCGATAGCCACTAATAAGGTAGATTTTTTCACAAAAAAGTTTTACAAATACGGGCTTGTAGACGTAAAAAAGGGGAATAAAGTTGCTTTGATAAAAAAGTAAAATGAAGTTTGTTTGTAAAATAAATGATAAATTTAGTCCTCAAATAAATTAATCATGCATATTTCCTTCAAATTTGCTTGTATACTGGGGCTCCTAACCCTAAGCTCTTGTACATCCTTCTTACTTCCTGACACTCAATCGGTTGTTTTCATTACTGATTCAGATTCAAGCCAAGTTCTAGCCGAAAATAAAGAACTAGGTAAAGGAAAAAATATTAGCACAAACATTGCAAGGGCTGGTTTACAAGAAATTGTCATTCATACCCCAGGTTTTAAAGATGAGCACCACTTGCTTATTCCTGAAAGAAGAGACCCTTGGTTTTATCCTGTTGCTATTTTAGACCTCCCGCTGGTCCTTGTAAATTGGGATCAAATCGTTCGTCATCCAAATTCCTTGCTTTATGCCAATGAAGTGCATTTAGTTCATCAGATATTTTTTGAAAAAAGAAAAGCCGAACAGCGTTATGTCAATATTCAGGATGTCAAAGTGGACATCAAGAATTTTGAAGAAGACATTCAATTTTATGTTGTCCCACACGAAAAAGATATTGAACCTAAATTGCTAGATCAAAAACAATTGCGCATCACAGAAAAATTAGAAGCAAAAAGGTTAGAAGAGGAACGCTTGGCTCAATTGTCTAACAAAAAACGCAAACGATTAACTATTGCACCATCATTGGAAAAAGCAGATGAACGCAAAAGTTTGTTTGCTGAGAACACGGTTTTTACAGAAGATTTGTTCGAAGTGTTGTTACAATCAGGTTTCATTGATACCGTGAATCGTGTATTTCAAGATAACAATAACACTATTTTTTTAGAGGCTAAAATCAAAGAAATCGATGAATTTTTGATATATGAAGGTACTGAGAACTATAGAAAGTTGGGTATTAAAGTCGTTTGGACGAACTTTAATACTTACGAAGAGGTCATTGATTCTCTTGAAACGTATAGTTTTTCGGATCCATTTATCTCCGAATATGGTATCAGTCCAAATTATGTAGGCATGATTAATGATGCCTTGGCTCAAAGTTATTATGAGCTCAAGCAGTCAGCGGCATTTCAACAAAAATTACCGATGCAAAACAGCTTTAACTCTCAAGAATCAATACTGACCCTAAACAAGCCTGTGAATTTGGTAAAAGAGTTATCAGATGCCTCATTGGCTTCTGTGATCATCAAAAGAGCCGACGGAGGCCATGGTTCTGGTTTTGCCATTACCCAGGATGGTTATATCCTGACAAACTACCATGTTATTTCGGGTAAGACCCAAGATAAACAATCAAGTATCAAGGTGATACTTTCAAATGGTATCCTCGTTGATGCTGAGATTGTCCGTTTTAACAGGGCTCGCGATGTTGCTTTATTAAAAGTGGCTTACAATTTTGAGAAAGTGTTTTTGCTTTCAGATACCAAATCATTCAAAAATTTATCAGAAGTCTATACAATTGGCGCTCCAAAATCCGTTGAACTAGGCCAGTCTGTAAGCTTAGGTCTCATTTCCAACGAAAGAATAACTAACAACAATAATTTACTGCAGTTAAATATCAATATCAACGGTGGAAACAGTGGCGGTCCATTATTTGAGAAAAACGGAACACTTCAGGGTGTCATTCAATCAAAATTAGTAGGAAAAGATACTGAAGGAGTTGGTTTTGCTATTCCATCTTATTTAGTTTCTTCATACCTCAACATCCAATACAAGAAATAATATGAAAAAGAATCATTTCAAATATTTCGTCTTCCTTTTGAGCTTTTTCATAGGACTTATTAGCTTTTCTCAACCGAATTATATCAAATTTGGAGGTACTTTGCCCGGGAATAGTGCAGGTGCACTGGTCGGAAAAGGAGCTTGTTTATCTTTAGGCAAAGAATCGGAAAAAATATTTAACGTTCGTGCGAGGGTTTCAGTAGACCTGTTCTATCACAAAGGAGCTTCAGCTTCATTCTATGGATTCAATCATAATTCAGGGAGTTTTGGTGGTGACTACCTTGAATCTGCTACCTATACGAGTTCGCTTTTTCTTAATGGCCAATTAGTAGCGAGTTTAGATTATTTTTTATTGGATAAATTTCCAAATATTTATTTTGGTCCTGATGCGTTTTTATCTGTAGGTCTGCACTCCTATAATCAAAATTCCAATGCAATTTATACAAGTGGCGGTGGTTTAAAAGCTCATTTAGGTTTCGAGAAACCATTAGGCAAAAAACTAAAGATCTTTGGTGAATATGCGGCAAGTTATGTAGTCACTTCTCCGTATTTTCTAATTGAACAACCAACTTACAGTACTGATGCTGAGAAAAAAGTTTGGTGGTACACAGTTTTCCATCAGTTCGGCATCGGTTTCAGATTTTAATTTGCACAACATGAAAATAATTCTTCTTTCCCTCTTAGCATCCTTATTATTCGCTTGTACGAAGTTTGAAACGACGAAGCCCACCATTTCAATGACCCGATCTGGCTTGAACAATGAATTTGTCAATGCTACAGGCAATTTTAGTGAGTTACCACGTGAAAAAGTCTTGTATTATGGCGTTAGACTTGATTCAGTAGCGAATGCGCCACTAAGTAATGCCTATGCGCAAGTTGGTTTACCTTGTCCAACATCATATACAAATATTTTTGGTGGCACCTTGAGTTTTATGGTGCCTGGTCAAACCTATTACCTCAGATCATTTGCTGCATTAAAAACGGGTGAACTCCTTATTTCAGAGCAGCTTGAATTTATATTTTAACCAATCAAAGCGTTTTCGTTCTTAGTTGTTTAAAAAAAGATATTGCAAAAGCGCTGCTTCGGGGCGCTTTTTTTTATTTGCCTATACTGAACTAAACCTCTTTCATTTTGTTTAATAAATAAAACAAAAGATGAAACAAAACGGTATCAAGGTAAATAACCACATGATTGACGTGCTTTTAGATGAAATTGGAGATGAGCACGTAAGTACCTCCGTAGAAACCCCCCTCAGATCAGATGCTTTTGCGCTTTCAGATCACGAGAAAATTGATCAAATCGCCCATCACTTTGGGCAAATCATGGATATCTTAGGCTTGGATCGTACAGACGACAGCCTCAGTGGTACGCCACGACGCGTTGCTAAAATGTATGTTCAGGAAATATTTAGCGGCCTCAACCCGGCCAACTTCCCAGATATCAAACTCTTTGAGAACAAATATCAGTATAATCAAATGTTGGTTGAAAAGAACATTTTGTTCTATTCGAACTGTGAGCATCATTTTGTGCCCATTATCGGAAAGGCACACGTAGCCTACATTTCTTCGGGAAAGGTAATTGGCCTCTCTAAAATCAACCGCATTGTACAGCACTTTGCCAAGCGCCCGCAAGTTCAAGAGCGCCTCACCATGCAAATCACCAATGCCTTAAAGCAAGTCCTCGAAACCGAAGACGTGGCAGTTGTTATCGATGCGACGCACCTTTGTGTCTCTTCAAGAGGGGTAAAGGATGTAAATAGCAGTACCGTAACCGCTCATTACTGCGGTAAATTTGAAGAAGAACAAACCAAAAACGAATTTTTGAAGTATTTAGAGCTGTAATGACATGCTCCGATTTATGATGTTTTGTTTTGCTTAGCGCCAAGCTCCTCCCATTGCTTTGTAGAGCTTGATTTCATTGAAATAGCACATCTGTTGAATATTAAGTAATTCGATTTGAGTTTTGAGATAGTTAGCCTGTGCCGTGTAAATCTCAAGATAAGTGCAGCGTCCCGATAAGAAAAGTTCCTCTACATTAGCTGCGGATCTAGACAATCTACTGACCTCTTGTTGTTTAAGCAAGCTCATTTCTTCTAACTTACTTTGAAACTGAAATAGTTCATAGACCTCAGTAAAGGACTTCAGTACCACTTTTTCATAGTTTAAATAAGCTTCTTTTTGCTTACCCTCTTCAGAAAGGAGGTTTGCTTTTAACTGTCTTCTGTTTAGTAATGGTTGAGTAAGCCCACCAATTACGTTGTATGCTAATGAGGCAGGAAGATCTAGCAAAACATTCGCGCGAAAGGCTTGTAAACCAATACTACCTGAAAGCACTATTGATGGGTAAAATGCAGCTTTCGCACTTTGAATATCTGCATTTGCCGCATTTAAATGATGTTCTGCTTCCTGAATATCAGGACGAAAGTTGAGCATCTCGGATGGAATCCCTTTTTCTAATTTTGTGAGTGCATATTCATAATTTTTAAAACTACTGCGGTTAACTTTTTCTGGATACCTGCCCAGTAATACATTGATTTTATTTTCAGTTTCAAGAATCATTCTTTCAACATCCAGATGCAAGTTCTGCGTATTTAAGAGTTGAGCGCTCATCAAATCAACAGCGATAATGGTAGTGCGGCCACTTTGCATTTGTGCTTCGATCATGGCCAGAGCATTTTCCAGTAATTGTATGTTTTGCTTAACAATAACTAGTTCTTGATCAAGAGCTAAAAGCCGAATATATTGACTTGATAACTCTGTAATTAACTCAGTTGTAGCAAGTTTTCTTGCCTCGTCACTGGCAAGAAAACGGGCTTGGGCACTTTTTTTTTGGTTTTTAAGTCTTCTCCATAAATCTAATTCCCAACTCGTGTACATGCCTGTAAAATAGTCAGGAACAGGATTCGGAATTTGTTGAGCGGAGGTGAGGTTCGGCGAGAATTGAGTGTCGTAATTCCCGACACCATCTACTGTATAATCTCCAAATTTCCTGAGGCCATTTGTGACCGCAAGCCCGAGTTCAGGGAGCCTGATCCCCTTTGTAAAAACGACATTTGCTTGCGCTTGAATCAACCTTGCCTGCATCATTTTTAAATCTAAATTTTGAGCCAAGGCTTCATTGATGAGTTCGAGTAAAATAGAATCTTTGAAAAACACCTGATAGCTCAAACTGGAGTCGGTGATATTTTTTTTCAAAGAATCTATGGATTGCAATGTTGAATTGGAATCAAATTGACTGGGAATTGAAATGGATCCTGGCTCTAAATTTTTTGCTGTTTTACAAGAAAACAGCAAAAGACAAAGTGTTAAATTGAAAATTACTTTCATGACGATTTTTTTTTGAAAATTAAGTCAAGGTGTGCGAAAACAAAGTATAAACCGGGTATGACAATGATGCCAAATACAGTTCCGAAAAGCATGCCTCCGGCTGCTGCAGCCCCGATTGTTTGATTTCCAATCGAGCCAGCGCCAGATGCTAGCATTAATGGGATGAGCCCTGCGGTAAAGGCAAAAGAGGTCATTAGTATGGGGCGTAATCTTGCGTTTGCACCTTCCATGACTGCATCCAAAATAGACTTTCCTGCTGCCTGTTTCTGCATCGCAAATTCGACAATTAAAATGGCATTTTTCCCGAGTAAACCAATGAGCATGACCAAGGCTACTTGCGCATAAATATTGTTTTGCAAACCAAATAGATATAAGAAAACAAAAGATCCAAATACGCCAATAGGTAGGAAAAGAAGAACAGATAATGGTAGCATAAAGCTTTCATACTGAGCAGCAAGTAGTAAATACACAAATAGCAAACAAATTCCGAATATAATCCAGACTTGGTTCCCAGATTCAATTTCTTCTCGAGTCATTCCCGAAAACTCAATATCGTATCCTTTAGGTAAATGACTTTTTGCGGTTTCCTGAATCGCTTGGATTGCTTCACCGCTACTAAATCCTTCCTTTGGTGAGCCATTCAACATAGCCGCCAAAAACATGTTGTAACGAGTAATTTGCTCAGGCCCATAAACACGCTCAATCCTTGTAAAAGCGCTATACGGAACCATTTCCCCATCTGTATTTTTAATTCGGAGTTTGAGAATATCTTCTGGTTGGGCGCGATACTTAGGGTCAGCTTGAACCATAACTTTGTACATCTGGCCGTATCGAATAAAATTTGTTGCGTAATAACTACCAATTAATGTTTGCAGGTTAGCCATTGCCGCATCACGAGAGATCTTTTTCTTGCCTGCAATATCGGGGTCAATTTGAATCAAATACTGAGGAAATGTTGGGTCAAAACTCGAAAAAACGGTATTGATTTCAGGTCTATTTTGAAGTGCACTCGAAAATTGTTTGAGCACTTCATACAACTTATGTAAATCACCTGAGCCGGTCTTATCCATGAGTCTTACTTCAAAACCATCGGCGTTTCCAAAACCAGGCACTGCCGGAGGAGGGAAGAACTCTATGGACGCATCTTTGATGTGTGCTGTTTTATTTTTTAAATCTTCAATGAGCTCCTCAGCGCTTCTTGTTCGAGAATCCCAAGGAATTAAGTTTATCGTACTCATACCATAGGAAGCACCAACGCCTTCTGTAACCATACTATATCCTGTTAAGCTTGAAACAGATTCTACTTCCGGAATATCTTGTGTGACGCGATCAATTTCATCCATTACTTTTTCAGTTCTCTCAAGTGTAGAACCAACCGGAGTCGTCACATTGGCATAAATAGCACCTTGGTCTTCATTAGGAATAAACCCTGAAGGTAATATTTTACCCAGACCGATTGTGAGTGCTATGAATAGGAATAAAATACCAAAGGTCAAGATTCGCCTATTCACAACTTTTCTAAGTAGGTTTTGGTAGCGTACTGATATTCGATCATACCTGTTGTTAAACGCAATGAAAAAGCGTTGAACGATGGAAGTTTTATGTCCGGTATCAATGGGCTTGAGTAAAATGGCACATAGTGCAGGGGTGAGCGTAAGTGCATTTATACCGGAAATGATGATGGAAATGGCCATCGTAAGAGAGAATTGTCGGTAGAAAACGCCTACAGGTCCGTCCAAAAATGCCACCGGAATAAAAACAGCCGACATGACAAGAGTTATCGCAATGATTGCTCCGGTCATTTCTTTCATCGCCTCAATGGTAGCCGTTTTTGCATCAAGATGTTTTTCATGCATCTTGGCATGGACCGCTTCTACCACAACAATTGCATTATCAACGACAATTCCAATGGCAAGCACCAAAGCAAATAAGGTGAGCAGGTTGATTGAAAATCCGAACATTTGCATAAAAGCAAAGGTTCCTATCAATGAAACCGGCACCGCAAGGATTGGGATAAGTGTTGATCGAACGTCTTGTAAAAACAGAAAAACAACTAACCCAACAAGAATAAAAGCCTCAATCAATGTTTTGATTACTTCATCAATAGCGGCATCTAAAAATCGAGATACATCATAGCTTATGGTGTAATCGATTCCAGGTGGGAAGCTTTTTTCTTTTAATTCTTCTAGCTTCGCCTTGACATTTTCTATGACTGCACTTGCATTTGAACCAGGTCTTTGCTTGAGCATAATTGCAGCAGAAGCAGTTTTATTTTCTTTTGAAATGACATCATATTCAACTGAACCGAACTCTACATCTGCTACATCTTTTAATCTCAAAAGATCTCCGTTCTCGCTGGCTTTTACAATGATGTTTTCATAATCCTTTTGTTCGGTAAGTTTTCCTGTATACTTCAATACAAATTGCATGGATTGCGCACCCTTTCCTGAGCTCTCTCCAATTTTCCCAGGTGCGGCTTCTATGTTTTGAGCGCGTAATGCTGTGATGACGTCCTCGGCAGAAAGATTATAGGCATCAAGATTTTGGGGTTTCAACCAGATTCGCATCGCATACTCGCGATTCCCCATGATTTGCGCATATCCTACGCCTTCTATTCGTTTTAATTCCAAAAGGACGTTGATATCGGCGAAATTGTAGATAAACTGCTCATCTAAATTGGCGTCTTCACTTTTCAAGTTGATATACATCAACATGCTGTTCACTTCTTTTTCTGTAGATACACCTGCCTTAATGACCTCTTCAGGTAGCTCATCGAGCACTGTAGCCACTCTGTTTTGTACATTGACAGCTGCTAAATCTGGGTCTGTTCCAACTTTGAAGAAAATCGTGATGATACTCATGCCGTCATTCCCTGAAACAGAGGTCATGTAGGTCATTCCCGGAACGCCGTTAATGGCTCTCTCTAAAGGTGTAACAACTGCTTTTGCGCAAACTTCAGCATTGGCACCTTTGTAGTTTGTTACAACAGAAACAGCTGGCGGAGCGATGTCTGGATATTGTGTGACAGGCAAGCTATTTAATGCGATGAATCCGATCAGTACAATAAATAAGGAGATGACCAATGAGAGAATTGGTCTTTCAATAAACTTTTTTATCATGGCTTGATTTGTTTAGCGCTTAGAGAAGTCTTGAATGATTTGTTTGGCCTGAAGTGTTTTTGTTTTTATCTCCATACCATCTCTAATTGCTTGAATGCCCTCGTAAACAAACAATTCATCTTCCGAAACACCAGCATCAATTATAAAAAGATGTGGTATGCGATAAGCTATTTTCACTTCTCGACTTTCAATCTTTCCTCGTTTATTCACGACGTAAACAAATGTTTTGTCTTGAATTTCAAAGGTTGATTTCTGTGGAATTACCAACACATTTTTAAAGTTTTTCTCAATGCGTACTTTTCCACTGGCACCGTGTTTTAATAGTCCATTTTGATTTTTAAATCTTGCACGAAAGGCGATGTTTCCTGATTTATGATCAATTTCACCCTCCATTGTTTCGATATAACCCGGGCTCTCGTATTCTTGCCCATTAGCGAGTACAAGTAGGGCACTGCCTTTATGGTTATTCAGTTTGCTCTCCATTGACCTTAGATTGAGATATTCTTGTTCAGAAACATCAAAATATGCAAATACCTCATTATTTTGGGAGATGTTTGTGAGCAAAGTCCCATTTTCAACTAGGCTTCCAATCTTGCAAGGCAGTCGATTGATAATCCCTGAGAAAGGAGCTTTGATTTTAGTGTAGGATAAGTTGAGTTGTGCATGTGAAAGCTCTGATCGAGCCTCTTCTTCTTTAGCTTGTGATCCTTCAAGTTGGTTTTTAGCAAACTCTAGTTCAATTTTTGAAACAACGCCTTTATCCACTAAACTCTTAGTGCGTTGCAGTTCTAATTCAGCATTTTTAACATTTGATTGCGCTACTTTAAGTAAGGCCCTTTTTTTGATCATTTCTTCTTTGTAGGCGCGATCATCAATACTGAATAACAGTTGACCACTGCTTACATATTGTCCTTCATCTACATGAACTTTGTAAAGAAAACCAGCTGCTTTTGCCCTTATTTCAACATTTTGAATGGCTTTTATTTCGGATACGTAGTCTATAAATGTGTGTGTGTCGATTCTTAAAGCTGAGGTGACAGGATATATTTCGGTTTTTACCGAAGACTTTTTTTGCTCGCAGGAGAATAGGCCCAATACGAGAATTGGAATGATGAATTTGATTTGCACTTTTGTTAGATTAAGTTAAACTCGTTAGGTTTTGTCAAAAAAATGACAAGGGGTGAGGAGATAACTAAATCTTGGGTGGAGGACCTATGATATCGTAAATAGGTCTTGAGAAATGTTGTGTATCAAGTTGCTTAAAAACGAGGTTTAAAAGCGGTTGAAAATCTGTAGAATAGGTGATATTATAAAAATTTAAAAACAAAATATTCTCCATATCTTGCATTAATTCATTGGAAGATTCCGTTGGATTGGATTCATTTTGTAAATCTGTTTGTTCAGTCGAGAAAAAACGCTCAATAAATGGATAAGATTGATGTTGGGCTATTAGTACAATAAACGTTAAAAAGAATAACATTCTTAGAAAAAGAGGAAAAATGTTACGCTTAAAATGGACTGTACTCATACCGCTGTGCTTCTTTATAAAAGCTAATTTTGTAAATCTTCCACCTCTTAACAAAACTTATACCAATTAGTTCAAAAACGATATTTTTTTAAATAAATATGGTCAAACTACAACAACTCATAGAAGAATTAGGGCTGCAAGCCCATCCAGAAGGTGGCTATTATAAAGAAACTTACCGCTCTGCGCAAACCCTTGACGGTCAAAATCGACAGTTACTTACTTCCATCTACTTTCTACTGACGGCCGAAAATGTATCTAGATTTCACCGCATTAAAAGCGACGAACTTTGGTATTTTCACACCGGCAGTCCTTTAATTGTACACACCCTTTCAGAGCGCGGACACGAGCAGCACCATCTTGGTCTCGACCTCAGCAAAGGTCAGCAACCATTTCTTTGGATTCCCAAGGACACTATTTTCGGAAGCTCAATTTTAGATGATGAGGGCTATGCTTTGGTTTCCTGCGCCGTGGCACCAGGCTTTGACTTCAGAGATTTTGAATTATTTACTGCTGAGCAATTGTTGCTTACATTTGCAGGACACCAGGAAATAATTGAGCGTCTTACTTAAAACTTTATTTGTGTTGAACCTTCGAGTTTTAGTTTGGTCATGTTTTTCTCTTTTCGCACTTCAGGCTCAAACACTTGAAGACACCACGCAGCACAAGAAAATTCTTGGCTTTGCGCCGTTGTCAGACACAATGGCCAAGGACAAAAATGGTGTTTTTACTTTGCCACTTCTTTATTTTACGCCAGATACGCGTTGGGCTGCTGGGGTAGCTGGGGTATATTACTTCAAAATAAAACCTAAGCAACTGACCGAAGAATTACCAAGGGTCTCTTACCTCCAATTCTTAGCTGATTATACGCAAAACAGGCAGCTAGACACCTGGGCGACATGGCAGGTTTTTACCAGCAATGAAAATTTTCTATTCAAGGGTGATATCAGGTATCGAGATTTTCCAGATAGGTTCTATGGACTTGGAAACAATACAAGTAAAACTCAAGAGGAAAAATACAGCTATAATTTATTTGTACTGAAGTCCTTACAATTGAAAAAAATCAAGCCAGGCTTTTTCTTAGGTTTTGATTACGAATTTAGGTCTGAGTTTAATTTTTCTCTTGAGTCTAATGGTCAGTTGGCAGCAGGCAGCATTACGGGTAGCCAAGGTGGAATAGGTTCTGCATTAGGCTTGGTTGGGATTATCGACACAAGAGATAACATTATTAATCCTTACAAAGGGCGCTTGGCAGAGATTTCAACTTATTATTATACCCCAACACTGGGTTCCACCTTTTCTTTTCAAGTCTTGAATGGCGTTTACCAACAGTATTGGCAAGTCAAACCAAAGCATGTTTTGGCCTTTCAACTCAAAACTCGCTTCTCGTTTGGAGATGTTCCATTTTTAGATTTATCGACACTTGGTAATGACGACATTTTGCGGGGTTATCCTAAAAACCGTTTCAGAGACCAGCATTTTATGGCTACACAAGTTGAATATCGCTTCCCACTTTGGTGGCGCTTTGGGGCTGTAGCATTTGCAGGTGCGGGCGATGTTTTTGGCCCAAGCTCAGATTTAAATTTTCAAAATCTAAAATACTCAGTCGGCACTGGCCTGCGCTTCGTTGTCGACCCAGCCGAAAGACTCAACATCCGCCTCGATTACGGCTACGGCACCGAAGGCGGGTACTTCTATTTTATGGTGGGTGAGTCGTTTTAACAAAAAAAACCTCCGAAGAGGGCTTTTTTTAGAATGATTCGATTTTTTTATTAGACTTAACTTACAGCATTCTCAGGGTCTGTAAAATATTTTAATTGCTTCAATCCAGATAGACTACTTCAGCAATTCAGCTTTGTAGGTTTCAAATTTTAATTTTGAATCTGTATTTTTTTGAATCTCTTTTTTGTACTTAGAAATCTTATATGCACCAAGCCCAAAGTATAATAAATAGAAAAATAGGGCGATTCCCATGAGCATTAATCCAGTAGATTCGATAGTTGCAATCTCTTTTGCAGTGTCTGTCGGTAGATTCCCATTAAATGCCTTTGGATCATTGTATGTCATTAGGCCATTAAAAAATGTGAAGCCGAGTAAGAAAACATACAAGACATTGATGACCGTATAAATGAGTTGCTCTCCTAAATAGCTTGCGCGAAGTCCAATTAAGGTTAGGAGGTATGCTACACCTATATTTTTTTGAGACAATTTAGTTTCGATTGTGTCAAAATGGGAAATAACTATATCAATATATTTCAAGTGCTTATCCTTGATCCATTTGTAATTTTCAGCATTGATCTGATCTAACTTTTCAAGTTGAGGCAAATATTCTTCTGAAAGATGCGCTTTGCAAAAATCAATCTTGTTGTCAAGCTCATAAAAAAGTTCTTGCCATTCGAAATCTTCGGGATCTGTGTTCTCAGCTTTTTCGACCAAATTTGCCAAATGCTTGTATGTTTTTTCATCATTTGCCAGTAATTCAAAATTGATTACTTGATTGTATAGAGGTTCATCTGAATTGACAATTTGTTGTTTTCTCGCGCCTCTTGATACCCCTGAGACAACTGAACGATAGGCGTCTCTACCCAGTTCTCGACCAATTTGATTGATGAAAGAATTAACAAGACTCATGAATTCATTTAATTACTGTTGATTATATTTGGGAAATATACTAAATCAAAGATAAATGGATTCAAAAAAACTTCGTCAAATAACCAACAATCTAAAAAAACAAATTGATAATTGGAATTTTCAAAAGGCAATTGATGCCAGTAAAGATGAGACACAAACAAGAGATAATTTGATTCATGAATTCCTTGGAATTTTAAATTACAAGAAAATAGACCATTACACACACGAGTTTTATGCGGATATAGCAGAAAAGAAAAATCGAAGAGTTGATATTGCAATAACATTAGGGAAGAAAGATCCTGTTATGCTTATCGAATGTAAAAGCGTTACTGCAAAATTGAATGATAACCATTTCCGTCAATTAAATGAATATTGTCTTTATACTCCTTCAGCTAAAATAGGTATCCTGACAAACGGTACTACATATAACTTTCATGCTATAGATAATAAAATAAAGCAAGGTTTAAATCCAAAACCTTTTTTTACGTTTGATCTGCTAAATTTTGGAATCTCTGATCTTGAAACTTTGGCGCTCTTTACTTTACAAGATTTGGAGATTAAGAACATTCTTGAATTAGCTGAAGAAGTGTATTTCTTAGAAGAATTTGATAATGCATTATTTAAGTCTTTAGCTGAACCATCAGATGATTTTGCTAAAATCATTTTTAGACTAATGGGCGGTCAAAAATCAAATGAAAAGAAACTTAATCAAATCAAAGAATTAATCAATTCGATTTCAATCAAAACTGCATTAGAAAAGTTGATTAAGAAAGAAATTGCTGAATCGAATACTGGTGTCATTACTACAGATGAGGAGGTCAAAGCCTACAATGTTATCAAGACTATTTTGGCAATGAGCTCAAAGATAAAAGAACCTCAACTTGAAAGGATTTCTTATCGTGATATGAAAAATAAATTCGCAATCATTGTTGATGATAATCAAACAAAAAATATTTGTTCAATTATCTTTAAAGAAAACTCTAAGTCAATTGACATTAATGGAAATCCGTTTAAATTGGAAGAGGTCTCAGTAGCTTCAATTACCAAATTGAAAAAACAACTTACAGAAAGAGCACTTTTACTTTTGGAATAAAAATTTTCAATAGTATTTATTGCTTAATAAAGAACGTTAAACTTCCAGTAACAAAAAAGCCCTCTTTCGGAGGGCTTTTTTTGTGGAGTCGGAGGGGTTCGAACCCTCGTCCAAACGACGAGTTTTCAAGCTTT
>CAZPWB010000006.1:0-21611 GCA_964590425.1 uncultured Lishizhenia sp.
ATAAATCCCATGTGGGAAGGCCGCACTATTCATTTCGAATTGAGCTTGCTGCAGTTCTTTGCTCAGTAAAATTTTGCCCTGCGCATCGGAAATTTCTAAATGTGTAAGCTTGTTCATTTCTAACCCAGTAATTTGTAGTAGTCCGTTGTTATTGAAAATTTTAATTTGACTTTGAGCTATATTTTCAATGCTTGCTTCGGCATCTAGAGCAAAGACGTTTTGTGTATTGACATTTTGCATAACGGTCATGTTTAGCCCCGTTTCGTTGTGCACAATACCTATACTCGCTAGGGTCAGGTTATTGAGCCAACGATCAATGTGGCAATTGAGGTGGAGGTCAATTTGGTGGCCTAAATTGGTTTGAATAACGGGCACCCCGACCAATTGTTGGTTATTGTTACCGAGGTTATGTAGTTCAAAATAACTATTTGGAACGTTATCGTTGTTGGAGTCAGCTTTGCCGCCAACAATCATGTGCATGTAGCCAAAAGACCAACCCCAATACATGGATGGCATTTGGAAACTGAGTGGATGTGTTTCCGGGTAAGTCGAAATGTCTTGTGCCAAAGCCCCGGTTTGTGTATTATAGCGTTTTGGAACCCCAACTGTAAAACCGATAGAGTCAATTTGATTGACATTTAAGTACCCTAAATAAAGTGCAAAGTTTGTCGGGGTGACTAACCAAATATCTGTAGCAAGGTGCGTAATTTGGCCATTGTCGTGAAATAATTTGACATCAGAGATATAATAATTGAAGTGATCAAGTTCAACCACGACGCCGTCATTACCTGTGTAGTTTTGAAGCAATTGAAAATTTTGATTCTGAAACTTGGGCTGCAAATTGAGGAAGATATTTTTCTGGGCGAAAAATAAATTTACACAGCAAAGCAGGGCAAATAGAACTATACTTTTTTTCATAACGGCTTTCTGAAAATGTATAAAATTTCGCTTTCCATTAAGCGAAAACGAGCAACTTGTTCAGCGGAATAATGCTGATGAAAATCGAAAATTTCTGTTTGAAAACCAACCGCTTCTGGGTAACTCGGATAATCTTTACCAAATAAACGGACGTGGTCTTTTTGCCAAAAATGTTTTTCCCGCTCAGCTGGGCTGGTAATATTTGGATCTTCGTAAGTGTGTTCACGGTTGAAATCTTGGGGCACTTGCATAATGGCCCAACCACCTGGTTTTAAGACTCTAAAAAGTTCTGACATACACTGCTTCGGGTCATCGACGTGCTCCATGACATGATTACAAAATACGACATCAAAGCGCTCATTTTCTAGCGGGATTTGGTGTAAATCAAAGTGTAAATCGGCAATAGGAGACACAAGATCTGCAGTGAGGTAATCTAGATTTTTTTGAGCCTTGAAACGGTCAATAAAACATTGTTCTGGGGCCATGTGAAGTACGGCCAAGCGTTCTTGGGTAAAAAACGATGAGTGGTTTTTGAGATAAAGCCACATTAAGCGATGGCGTTCTAGTGTGAGGTCATAGGGGCAAAGTACGTTTTCGCGGTGTGCCACTTCAGATCCATAAGACAAAAACTTAGAAAAAGATTTTTCACAAACAGGGCAACTGACAGCCTCTCCTTTGTATAAAACCGGAGCAACTAAACGAAAAAGATAGCTCAGCCGGATAAGCAAAGGCCTCGGGAGCTTATTAAGGAGATATTTGTAGAGTTTCTTCACGAACCAAAGTTAAACTTTTCAAAAGAGAATATCGCTACTTTTGTAGCAAATCACGCTATGAAAATCAAGCCATTATTCCTCTTTTTTTGCATCCTTATGAATTTAGAATTCCATGCTCAAGAACCTGTTGCTCCTCAAATTGATCACAAACTAGAGCAACACGGGCACCAAAGGAATGATCCCTATTACTGGATGCGCAACCGAGACACTGAGCCAGTACTCAGTTATTTAAAAGCTGAAAACGCTTATGCAGAGACCTATTTCAAGGCACTCAACCCTTTGGTAAATAGCTTACTGAACGAATTTGAAGCACGCATAGACCCCAATGAAACAAGTGCTCCTTATGTGATCAATGGTTATCAGTATCAGTCACGAAACGTTGAGGGCCAAGATTACCAGCAAATTTATCGCTATGAATTAGACGGAAAAGCAGTCTTGTTTTTTGACGAAAACATCAGAGCTAAAGACAAACCTTTCTATGAATTAGCTGCTTGGGCGCCATCTCCAAATAACCAAATTTTAGCCGTTAGTGAGGATTTTGTTGGTCGCAGAAAGTACGAGATTCGTTTTAGATCAAACGGAAAATTCCTGAAAGATGTCTTGACCGAAACGAGTGGAAGTGTTATTTGGGCAAATGACAACAAAACGGTTTATTACACCAAAAAAGATCCAGAAACGCTCAGAGAGTATTTGGTATATCGCCATCAAATTGGCACGCCGCAAAGTGCCGACGAGCTTATTTATGAGGAAAAAGATGACAAATTCAGTGTTGGCATTGGCAAAACCCTTACCAATGCTTTTGTATTGATATATAGCTACAGCTCAACAACTTCTGAAATTCAATTCATTGATGCCAATATTGCAAAGGCTTCGCCAAAAGTTTTTTTAGCCAGAAAAGCAGGTCATTTATATGAAGTGGAACACCATGAAAACGGCTTTTATATACTCAGCAATGACCAGTCAGTTAACAACCGAGTATTGTTTTCAAAAGACATCCCAACAAATCTTAATTCGTGTCAGGAGGTCATCAAACACAACCCGAAAGTTTTAATTGAAGGACTAACTGTTTTTAAAAGGCAGTTACTCATCGAGGAACGCGATAACGGGCTTTTGAAATTGAAACTTAAAAATGTTTCAGACGGCCAGGAAAAGTACATCGATGTAGACGGAGAAACCTATTACCTGGGCTTGGCAACCAATGATGACTACGCGGCTTCAAAAATCTATTATGTGTTTAACTCCTTGACCACACCATCGAGGGTTTACACATATGACTTACAGACTAATAAGCGTGAAATTTTCTTTGAAAAGAAACTCAGAGACCCTCAGTTTAGTCCGGATAACTATGAGTCTAAACGCGTTTGGGCAACAGCCAATGACGGCACTCAAATTCCGGTTAGCATCGTTTACAAAAAAGGCACTGACTTATCAAAGGCAGCACTTTTACTTTATGGCTATGGTTCTTATGGCTACACCATTCCGGATATATTTAGCCCGACACGCTTGTCATTACTAGACCGAGGTTTTGTATTTGCAACTGCTCACATCCGTGGCTGTAAATACCTCGGAGAAGAATGGTATCAGGACGGTAAATTCGACAAGAAGATAAATACGTTTACTGATTTTATCAACGCTGCTGAATATCTTGGACACATGGGTTACTGCGACCCTTCAAAAATTTATGCCAATGGTGGCAGCGCAGGTGGCTTACTTATGGGCGCAATTACAAACATGGCACCGTACCTATTCAAAGGAATTGTTTCTGAAGTGCCATTTGTCGATGTCGTGACAACCATGCTTGACGAAAGCATTCCGCTCACCACAGGTGAATTCGAAGAGTGGGGAAATCCGAAAGATCCTTATTACTACTATTACTTATTGAAATATTCACCTTACGACAATTTGCATCGCATGGCTTATCCCGCTATGTATGTCACTTCAGGTTATCACGATTCTCAGGTGCAATATTGGGAACCTGCAAAGTATGTAGCCAAACTCAGAACACTACGCACCAATCAGGCACCGTTGATCTTTGAATGCAACATGGATGCCGGTCATGGTGGTGGATCAGGCCGTACTACCGAGCGTTTAGAACGCGCTAAAGTATACGCATTTATTTTAGGATTGGAAGGCATTGAAAGATAAGTTGGCCCTTATTTTCTTGCTTTTTTCGAAGGCGCTCATTGCACAACAGTTTGCCATTGAGTCTTTTCGAGAGCGTCCTATTATGTATTCAGATATTGGGTATAACGCCAATCCCTTCTCCTTGAAGGGAAAGTTTGGCCAGCAGGTCAATGAGTTGTCTTATAAAAACAATTTTAGCCCCTTTTTAGGCTTGGGCTTTGCCTATAAATGGTTTCATCTTCGCGTGGGCTTCCCCATTATTGGCAACATCAGGTCTGCCAGCAAATTTGGTCAAACGACGCAATATAATTTTGCCTATGACCTCACTTTCAAAAGGGTTTGGTATGATTTTGAATTTAAGTCCACTTTTGGTTACGCTTTAAAAGATGCTAATGATTGGAACAGCACTTTAACAGCCTCTCAGCCGCATCTCATTATGCCTAAAGTGCGTTCGATGAATGTCATGATGAACGGTTGGTATTTCCATAATCCGGATTTTCAAATGAATGGCCTATTAGGGAAGAGGGCACATTATACCAAAGAAATCTTGACTTGGTATCTGAAAGGCACGGTAAATTATTTTGGATCAGCCAATAAAACCGGGCCCTTAATCCCGACTCAGGTACATGACCCATTGATTTCTATGATGAATTTGAACAGATTGCAAGCCTTTGACTTTGGAGTAGTTCCGGGCCTTGCGTATGTCAATCGGAAAAATAATTGGCAAATCGGTGGCTGGTTTGGTTTAGGCCCTGTCCTTCAAATTAAAGGTTTTGAAACGCCAAGCTACTCTAAATTATTACTGGGTTTAGCCCCGCGCTTTGATTTCAGATTCATGGGCGGCTATTCTTCGGATGAGCGCTTCTTTTTCTTGGTTACAGACTTTGATAACAAGAGCATCCGCTATGATGCGTTTAATTACAGACAACTTTATTACGCTATCAAATTTGTAGCGGGATACCGCTTTCCAGAACAAAAAAAGGAGAAAAAGTAGTTTTTTATTTAGGCTTGAATTGATTTAATACTTGATAAAAACATTTTTTGCTTCGGTGAAAAAGCGGAGTGCTTCCCAACCTCCTTCACGACCAACACCTGAGGCTTTGACACCACCAAATGGGGTACGAAGGTCACGGACCAACCAAGCATTTACCCAAACAATGCCGGCCTGAACTAAATCTGCGACGCGGTGAGCGCGCTTGAGGTCAGAGGTCCAGACAGTAGCAGCTAAACCATATTGAGTAGAGTTAGCCATTTCAAGTGCTTCTTCTTCAGTATCAAACGGCGTGATCGTGACCACAGGCCCAAAAATTTCTTCTTGGTTGGTGCGGCAAGTATAGTGCAAACCTTCAATAATTGTAGGTTCAATATAGTAACCTTCTGCGTGTTCGCCTTCTAAAACTTTACGCTTTCCTCCAAAAAGGATAGTCCCACCTTCTTCTTTAGCCAGCTCAATATAACTCAGGATTTTTTCCATGTGTGGTTTGGAAACCACGGCGCCCATTTTTGCTTCAGGGTCTGTTGGGAAGGAGACTTTGTTTTTGGCCATAGCCGCGACAAAGGCCTCTTTGAATTGTTCGTAGATGGGTCTTTCGATAAAAATTCTGGAGCCACATAAACAAATCTGACCTTGATTGGCAAAGGAAGAGCGAATGGTGGTGCTTAGGGCTTCCTTGAAGTCGCAGTCTGCAAAAATGATGTTCGGATTTTTACCGCCAAGTTCTAAAGACAGTTTCTTGAACATAGGCCCTGCTGTGCGTGCGATATACTCGCCTGTTTTGGTGCCTCCTGTGAATGAAATGGCTTTGATTTTCGGGTGCTTGACGATGGCATCTCCTACGTTTGGGCCAGTACCGTGCAAAATATTGAGAACGCCGTCTGGCATGCCTGCCTCTTTGGCAATTTTACCAAGCATGTAAGCAGTATAAGGCGTCACCTCAGAAGGTTTCGCAATGACACAGTTTCCGGCAGCTAAGGCAGGAGCAATTTTCCAAGAAAAGAGATACAAAGGTAAGTTCCAAGGAGAAATACAACCCACAACACCAATTGGTTTTCTTGTGGTGTAATTGAACCCAACCCCTTCCATTTGATGAGATTCAGAAGCAAAATGCTCAATAGCCGTTGCAAAGAAATGAAAGTTTGAGACCGCACGTGGAATATCGACATGTTTGGCCAAACTCAGGGGCTTACCGTTGTCTTTGGACTCAGCAGCGACAAAAGCATCCATGTTGGCCTCGATGCCTTCTGAAAGTTTTTTTAGAATTTTTCCGCGTTCTTCGATCCCCATATTTGACCAAAGTGGAAAAGCAGTGCTTGCTGCTTCAACGGCTAATTCTACATCGGCAGCATCTGAATCTGGTATCAGTGAGTAGACTTTTCCGGTAGCTGGTTCAAAGTTGTCGATATACTTTCCACTAAGGGGCGCAACGTAGGCGCCATTAATAAAATTGCTGAGTTTTTCCATCGTAATACAAATGTAAGCATATCTAATGAGAGGTTTTGATACCTTTGTGACATGAAAATCAGTGAAGCACAAGCTACCGTTGATCATTGGATACAAACGTTGGGTGTGCGTTATTTTAATGAACTCACCAATACGGCTATTTTAATGGAAGAGGTCGGTGAGTTGGCGCGCATCATGGCCAGACGCTATGGCGAGCAATCAGAAAAAGAATCGGACAAAGACAAGGACCTCGGCGACGAAATGGCTGACATTTTATTTGTCTTGTGTTGTTTAGCCAACCAAACAGGTATTGACCTCGAACAAGCGCTAGAAAAAAACTTGGAAAAGAAAACCAACCGTGACGCCACACGCCACCTCAACAACCCAAAATTAACAGATGGAACAGCTCAGTAGTGTCAGTAAAACTTTGCGTTCGAGTCAAGGTGTTTTAGTCAATGCATTGCCTGCGCAATATGAAACGCAGCTTTGGTCTTTATTTGAAGAGTATGTGCCGCAACCCGAAGAAGGGTCACCTAGGGCTATACTTCTGTGTAAAGACGACCAACAAGCCCGTGCCATTCACGCCCAATTTGCACAATTGGCCAAGGCAAAAGACCTCACCGTAGACCTCATTGTTGAAAAAGGAAACAAACTGCAGCAGCGCAACGACTTATTTGACGGTACTGAAATCATTGTTGGTACAACGCGCCGCATGGCCGAGCTTTATTTTCAAAACGGGTTTAATATCAAAAAACTCAAGTTGTTTGTCATACTTGAGCTCGATTTGCATATGCGTCAGGGACACAAAGGCTATATTGTCCGCATGACAGAAAGCTTACCTAAATGTAAGGTCATCTTTTTTAGTGCCAATGCCGATGAAGAGCGCACACTCGGCTACCTCGACGAATTTTATCCGAACATTCAGACCCTTGAGTTGTCTGAAGAAGCATGAGATCCGAACAACAACTCCTTGCCCTAAGACCTTCCGTAGATAAAGCCGATCAAGAATCTAATCCGATCGAGCAGTTTCAAAATGAGGTCTTGCGCCCCATTCTTAAATTTCAACACGAACTTTGGCTACAAGAATGGCAACAAAACCAGTTGTTTATTAAAGTTAAATCGAGCAGTAAAGAAGCCGAGCGCCGCCTCTTTTTAACGCAAATTTTCTCTAAAAACCCGGCTATAGTTCAGCGTTATATTGGAATGATTGCAGGTTTTTTCTTGCTTGAAGAGTATGCTTTTTATACGGCGAATAGAAATGTGATCGATAAAAGAATCAAGGAGTTGCTCTTGACACGCTTGTTATCCTATTAAACCATATCAAAAGCGGCAATAAACACCGGTTCTTTGGGTTCAAAGTCACCTCTAAAAACAACGTCCACTTGAGCTACCCCAATCAGTTGATGAAGTAAGCCCCAATTGATTTTCTGCTGCGCTTTTTGATAAATCGCATCGCGGGTATCGTTCCACCAAAGCAAAGAGTGCAAGTGCTCTTTGGCCAACATGCCTTCAAATAGCCGGTCGACATCTTTGATATCCCCTGACGGATTACAGACTACCTCTGGCACTAAAAAAGTATGTTCCTTTGGTTGAATAAGCCGATTGAGCAGCGGTAAATAAGGCAATAGTTGAACTTGTAGCCCACCTAATTTTCCTGGCAGCCTTTGAATCTCCCAGCGCACTTTTTTAAATTTTGCCATGGCTAAAAGCTTCCCTGAGTTGTCTCGAAGGCAAGCTATTTCTCCATTTTCAAAATAATAAGTTAAATAGGCCGTGTAATGCTGATAGGTTTGCTCAATAAGAGAGAGGTGTTCTGAATTTATTTTTTCGATGCTGAGGTTTTGTTGCTTTTTAGGGAATACCCTGCTATAAGATTGTGTGGCGAGTTTGGCTTTGGTTTTAAAGCCAAAAGTTTCGCTCATCCATTTGCTGCGTACATTTTTTGTATCGATATAAGCGTAACAATAGTTTTGTGTCCCGCCGTAATTGGTTTCGAGGTCCTGAAAAACTTCTTCAATTTGTACCTTCAATACCGACTTCGGATTCATGCGGGCTTTTCCTTTTGATTGGAACTTTGAGTCGAAAGAAAAGTAGCGCAGATAAAGTCCAAAAGGGCGTTGACAAAAAGTAATATTGGCAATGAGTTGTTCTCGACGGCGCAATGAGAAGCTCAGTGGGTTATCGGTATGCGCAACGCTTTGCGCAACATCTAGGTGTTTGTATTTGGCTCCGTTTGTCCCGAGTACAGTGCGTTCAAAAAGCTGAACGAGGTCTGGGCTTATTTCTTTGGAGAGTTCAAATTTCATGGAAGAAATTTAGTAAAAATTTGCTGCTTTGAGCCATTCCAACAATTCTGTTTGTTGGTCCTTTAGTAAGGTATGTGTCACAGCAATATCCCGATCTTTTAAAGCCTTTTCAGTCGATTTGCCCCAAGCAATAATTCGTGCATTTTCAGCTAAATCATTTGTTTCAAAAAATGCTGAGACATTACTTGGTGAACTAAAAACATAAACTTTGTGTGCGGCAATGCGCTGCTGCTTGAAGTTGGTTTGGTAAACGGGTAATATTTTCTTCTGTTGCTCCGGGATGAGTTTGGCGTAGGTCCCTAATGATAAATTGGAGGAGGGGAACAAAACACTTCGGTTTGCTCTCCATTGATTAAAGGCCGCTGCTTCTTGTGCTGGCATGCCCGAGTTTTGGGCAACAAACGCAGCGTTTAGTCCAAATTTTTGCTCAATTTTTAAGGCAGTCTCTTTACCAGCAACCCCAAATATTGCAGGGGCTGGGCACTGCGCTAAATAAAACTCAGCGGCCCGAATGCTCGCAAAGAATACTAAATCAAATGTGGGTTGACATGTAAATGGGAGTGGGGCATAAGAGAGCAATGACTGCGCAGTAAGCAGGCCTTCAGCCCAAAGTTTGTGCAGTGCTGCATGCAGCTCTTGCGGATCTTTGGAAATAAAAACAGGTTTCATTAGGCGTTTTGAAGAACCGTTGTGATGGCTTCAATTGAAGAGGAGTGCTCAAACTGATAAAACTGTGCTGGAAGTGCAGCACTTTTTGAATGGGCTACGAAAATTGCATGAGGGCCATAATAGACACCAAGAGGTAATTGACAACCGCCATCCAAGGCTTGTAATACACCTCTTTCAAGTGCAATTTTTGCGGCAACTTCTGGATGGTTGAGTTGCGATAAAACTTGTTGCGTTTGCTGGTCTGTCGACCTTACTTGTAAGCCTAAAACGCCTTGTGCTGGTGCGGGCACAAATTCAGTAGGATCTAAAACTAAAGTTTGAAGATCTGATAAATCTAATTGCAAACGACTCACGCCAGCATTTGCCAGTAAAATGGCGTCGTAGTTACCCGCGCGCAATTTGTCGATGCGTGTAGGCACGTTTCCGCGCAATTCTTCAATGTTTAAGTCTGGGCGCAGTGCTTTAATAATTGCTTTGCGACGCGCAGAAGAGGTGCCGATGGTTGCGCCAAGCTTGAGCCCCCAAATTTGGCTCGCATCTTGTGCAGAAGCTTGCATGAGTAAAAGCTCAGATGGATCTTCTCGGTATGAAACCGCTGCAATACAAAGCCCTTCTGGCTGACTAGTTTCTAGGTCTTTGTGGGAGTGCACGGCTAAATCAATTTCATTATTGAGTAAAGCGTTCTCGATTTCTTTGGTAAAAAAGCCTTTGCCTTCTAGTTTATCAAAACTAAGATCTTGAATGCGGTCACCTTGTGTGACGATGATTTTGAGTGTTACTTCGCAGTTGAGCGCCTCGAGTTGGCTTTTTACAAAATGTGCTTGCCACAAAGCGAGATCGCTGCCACGTGTGCCAATGCGGATGTGGGTTTTAGTCGACATGGTTCAGGATAATTTCCTTGGCCAGTTTCATCGGGCCACTGATGTATTTTTTTTCGAGGTAGTTGACAATTTTTTCAAGTACTTCTTTTGATTGCGGGTCAAGGGCCTCGAGGTCTTCTTTGAAAACCTGATCATATGCCGTTGACTTGAGTGCCTTTACTTGAGCAGGCACTACGCGCATAGCGAGTTCAACTTTTCTCTCACGGATGAGGTGTTGAAATTCAAAAAGCGCTTGATCTATAATTTCTTCAACTTGCGCCAATTCTTTAGAGCGCTCTTTGACATTTTCGTTAGATATCTTTTGCAAGTATTCAATAGAAAGGTACTTGACGCTATGATTTTCTAAAATGCTCGAATCGAGGTCTTGCGGAATAGCAAGGTCAATTACAGTTTTTTCCTGCGTGTCGCCCTGTAATAAATGACGGTATAGTTTAGGGTTGATGATTACACCATCGGCAGCTGTACAAGTAATGAGGACGTCAAAACCACTATTAAAAGTAGATAGATCTGAAAGTTGATGTGCAGAGCCTTTGAGTTCTTCGGCAAGTTTTTGCGCATTGGATAAGCTGCGATTGAAAACGAAGAATTTTTTGAATCCGTGCTTTTTCAAGAAGCGACACATGGTGGTGTTGGTTACGCCGGCACCGACGATTAAGACCCTTGCGTCGAGTGGAATATTGAGTTGCTTCAGGTATTGGTAAGCCAATGAAACAACAGAAACAGGTTTGGTTGAAATACTCGTTTCAGTGTAAACTAATTTGGCGGTTTCAATGACTTTTTTCATGAGCAAGCGAATGAGCTCACCAGTTAAAGACAAGGATTGGCAATATTCATAGGCCAAACGCACTTGTGTAATGATTTCGCGTTCACCGATGATCATGGAGTCAATGGAAGAAGCCACAGATAACGCATGCTTTACCGCATTGGTTCCGGAGTAGGTTTCTGCCTTTCTGACAAATTCTTCTAGTTGAATCGGAACTAATTTAGGATAGAGCTCTTGAAGTAAACGCGCTAGAAAAGCGGTGTCGAGGTCTTGGTCTTTGACAAAGCTGATTTCAACACGGTTGCAGGTCGATAAGAACATGAGCTCATTGAGCCCTAAAGAATTTTTAAGTTGCTCGAGCACGACCGCTTGCGCCTCTTTTTCAAGGTGCAAAAGACCAATCTTGTTTACATCAAGATGGCGGTGGGTAAATGCGATAATGTGAAGTTCTTGCAACACTTATTTCGATTATAGCGCAAAACTACAGCTACAAAGGTTTTCTTTTGTCATTGGAGTGTCATGAATGCTAATTTAGAATGCATTCAAATAGGCCTAAAAGACTAACTTTGTGTTATGTCAAAAACCCCATATAAAGCCATCTTATTTGACCTCGGCGGAGTGCTAATAGATATTGATTATCAGGCAACTGAGCGCGCATTCATTGAGCTAGGTGTTGAAGATTTTGCGCACCAATACACGCAATTTGCACAAGCCGATTTGTTTGATTTATTTGAAACGGGTCAGATTTCGCCCCAGCATTTTATCAATAAGTTGCTGCCAATTACGAGTCCAGGAACCACGCCTAATCAAGTTTACGCTGCTTGGAACGCCATGCTGGGTCATTTCCCTGCTGAAAAAATTGACTTTATCACCGAACTTTCGACACAAACCCCACTATATATGCTGAGTAACACAAATGCAATTCATTGGGGAGTTGTACAGGATAGATGGAAACAGGCAAGCTCGCAAGCGCTTTCGGGTTTCTTCAAGCAAATATTTTTGTCGCATGAAATTGAGCGCAGAAAACCACACCCGGAAACATTTCTTTGGGTTTTAGAACAAATGCAAATGAATGCTGCTGATGTTTTATTTATTGATGACAGTCCACAACACGTGGAGGGAGCCATAAAAGCCGGATTAACGGCTTTACATTACGACCCAAAAATCAGTTTGAGTAGTTATTTTTCTTGACAAAGTTCAACGAGTAAACCGTTGGTACTTTTTGGGTGTAAGAAGGCAATTCTTTTGTTGTCGGCGCCGTCTTTTGGGCTTACGTGAATCAGGGTAAAACCTGCATTTTTCAGGCGCGCAAGCTCAGCTTCGATATCCTCGACCTCAAACGCAACATGATGAAAACCTGGACCATTTTTGTTTAAAAACTTAGCGATTGCTGAGTCGGGGTTAGTTGCTTCTAACAGTTCAATTTTATTTGGACCCACCTGAAAAAAAGCAGTCATGACACCTTCAGAGGCAACACCTTCTTGTTTGTAACAAGGCGTATTTAGAAGCGTTTCAAATAGTGGAATAGAGGTGGCTAGGTTTTCTACGGCTATGCCAAGGTGCTCGATGCGTTTCATGGAACGTCAATTTTGATGAATTTTTCAGATTTGTTGTCGTAGTTGATGAAGTAAACACCACTTACAAAGTTGGTGCAATCGACTGTGCTGTTGTAGCCTGTTTTCAAGAGGTTTCCGTAGGCATCGTAGATTTCAAATTTTGTCTTGACAGCTTTGCCATCTGCTTTGAAATATAAATTTTGATGAACCTTAGCCGGGCTAAAGCTAACGGCCTTTACATTCGATATAAAACTCGTGCTCGGCGATACCCTTGTTTTTCCGGAGTTGTCAGTCTGGCTTATGCGAACGATGTTTTTTCCTGAATGAGGGCTGAGTTGAAATACATAACTATTGGCACCTTTCTGACCTTTGCCTTTTACCTGACCGACCTCGACCCAGCGGCCCCATTTGAACTGCTCAATAGCGTAGTCAAGGCTAGCAGTTTCGTTTGTGCTGGTCCAGGAGAGCAAACCATTTGCTTGCGCTTTGATTGTGCTGCATTCAAAAGTACTTTTGGGCAGCAGCACTTCCGGATTGATAAAACGTGGTTCACAGCCACTTGCATGTTCCAGAACCACAAAAACTTGTTCGCCTTTTTTCAGATGAAATAATTTGAAATCAATTTCAAAGTGCGATGTTTGAATGACGGCCGGCAAAATTTCACCATTTACCAAAACTTTGGAAATGCAAAAGCCAAATCCATCGGGCATTGGCGGGTTATTGACCAGTAGATTTTTATCTTGGTAAGTGCCTTCGAGTGAAAGCAATTGTAGTTGCGCACTTGTAATTTGTGTACTACACAAGAACATCAAAAACAATAGTACTCTTTGCATCAGAATTCAATAGGCTTAACACAAAGATAGCAGGATTCGCTACCTTTCACTTAAATTTGTGTCATGACATACGACTACATCAAAGCACTGCACCTCATTTTTATGGTGAGTTGGTTTGCCGGGCTTTTTTATATGGTGCGACTTTTTATTTATTTCAGAGAGGCCTCTGACAAAGAAAAAGCTGAAAAAGATATTTTACAAGCGCAGTTCATCATCATGATGCAGCGCCTTTGGTGGATCATTACTACGCCGGCCATGATTCTAACCGTAGTTTTTGGCTTTTGGATGCTGTATTTAAATGCTGCTTATTTATTGAAGGCGCCTTGGATGCATTTAAAGCTCGGTTTTGTAGGTTTATTACTGATTTACCATTTTTATTCGCAGCACCTTTTGCGTGCTTGTCAGAAGGGCCTGATGAAATGGAGTTCGAATCAGCTCAGAATTTGGAACGAAGTGGCTACTTTGTTTTTAGTTAGCATCGTTTTTCTGGTGGTGCTCAAAAACCAACTTTCTTGGGTGAATGGCACACTCGGTTTCTTTGGCGTTGGCCTTCTGCTTATGTTGGGTATCAA
This sequence comes from uncultured Lishizhenia sp., assembly GCA_964590425.1. GTDB lineage: Bacteria > Bacteroidota > Bacteroidia > Flavobacteriales_D > Crocinitomicaceae > UBA952. The sequence continues at coordinate 13,836 of CAZPWB010000006.1, forward strand.
ACTCTACAAGAAATTGCGGAAAAGTGCCGCCTGATTGTTTAAAAATTAAATTGTTACTTTAGAAAGTTTGACTACCTTTGCAAAAATTTTTTTCGCAAATACGCTTAAATAGATTCAAATGCAGCAAGCAGGTAGGTTAACTTCACTTTTGCAATATATCCTTTTCGCATTGTCATTCATTGTCATTCAACCTGTTGCGCATGCATCTGAAGAAGGCAATTTCAATGTTGGCGAAATGATCATGCATCACATTAAAGATGCTCATGAGTGGCATGTTGCAGGTCCAGAACACGGCGGCATTAGTGTTTATTTGCCTGTCATTATTTATGACAATGGTTTGAAAATTTTTAGCTCTAAGCATTTTTATCATGGTCATGAGGTAGAAGTTCCAAGCAAAGATGGTGCCAAATTTACCTACATGGAAGGTGTAGGCCCAGCAAAAGGGTATGCATTGTACCACGAGGAAATCTACAAACTTGAGCAAATTGGTTCTTACCATGGTCAGCCAGTTTCTGTTTTAGAATTTCACGGTGAGCACCCACACAATGCAAGCCCAATAGACTTATCCATTACGAAAAACGTAGCCTCCTTGTTAATTGGTTCGTTTTTAATCTTAATTATCATGTTATCGGTGGCAAGATTCTACCGCAAGAATGGCGCTGTTGCACCAAAAGGGGCTGCTAAGTTTTTAGAGCCACTTATTGTTATGGTTCGCGATGACATTGCAAAGGCAAATATTGATCATCACAAATACCACAAATACGTACCTTATTTATTGACCATCTTCTTCTTTATTTGGATCAATAACATGTTAGGTCTTATTCCGATTATCCCAGGTGGTGCTAACTTAACGGGTAACATCACTATTACTTTATTTTTAGCATTTTGTACCCTACTTGTTACTGTGTTTTCAGGAAATAAGAATTATTGGGGGCACATCTTCTGGATGCCAGGTATTCCAGTTCCAATGAAAATCTTCATGATTCCGATTGAACTAATCGGTATCCTGACAAAGCCATTTGCCTTAATGATCCGTTTGTTTGCGAACATCACAGCGGGCCACATTATTGTTTTAGCCTTGATTTCCATCATCTTTATCAACAAAAACGTAGCATGGGCAGGTTTATCTGTTCCTATGGCTTTGTTTATTTCGGTGCTCGAAATCTTAGTTGCTTTCCTACAAGGTTTCCTTTTTGCAATGCTATCTGCATTGTTTATCGGAGCCGCTGTGGAAGAAGCACACCATTAAATAGTAACCTTTTAAATTAAATACAATGACAGGAATGTTTGGTAGTATTGCAGCAATCGGAGCTGGTTTGTCAGTTCTAGGCGCAGGTCTTGGAATCGGTCGTATCGGTGGTTCTGCAGTAGAAGGTATCGCTCGCAACCCAGAAGCAGCAGGTAAAATTCAAACTGCGATGATTATCGCAGCTGCGCTTATCGAAGGTGTTGCATTGTTCGGTGTAGTAGTTGGTCTACTAGGAGCAAAAGCGTAAATCTTTAAAGGAAACCATAACGGTTGGTTGTGGTTTCCTTTTAACTTTTAAAAAACACACAAAATGGATTTAATATTACCTGATTTTGGTTTATTAGTTTGGACAGGCCTTGTATTCAGCCTTCTACTTTTCTTACTTGCCAAGTTTGCTTGGAAGCCAATTTTATCTGCTGTTAATGCCCGTGAACAAAAAATTGCAGAAGCACTTGAATTAGCTGAGAAAACAAAAGCAGAAATGCAAGCATTAAAAGCTGAAAACGATCAAATCTTAAAAACAGCTCGCGCAGAGCGCGATGGCATTCTCAAAGAAGCCAAAGAAGCTGCAAATAGCATGGTTGAAGAAGCCAAAACAAAAGCCAAAGAAGAGGCTGCTAAAATAGTAGAAGCTGCTCGTCAAAATATTTCTAGCGAGAAGGCTGCAGCTATGGCAGATCTAAAAAATCACGTTGCTGCATTGTCTTTAGAAATTGCAGAAAAAGTGATTCGTCAAGACCTCAGTTCTGACGACAAACAAAAAGCCCTTGCTGACAAGCTTGCGACTGAAATCAAAATGAACTAAGCAAATGAAATCAACTAAGTCAGCTGGACGTTACGCAAAAGCACTGCTTGAATTGGCATTAGACCAAGACAAGTTAGCGCCTATTGAAGCAGATATGCTTCAATTAATCAAGTTGGCCGATGAAGCAAATGATTTTCAAGTATTCATCAATTCTCCGCTCATTCAAATTGAGAAGAAAATTGCCGTAATCAAAGAAATTTTCAAAGACTTCAACGAAACAACCTTGAAATTTCTAGAGCTAGTTACCAGCAACGGTCGCGAGTCAGCCATGATTGAAATTGCCAAGCAATTTATCGCACAATTAATGACGCACAGAGGGATTGTTCCGGTAACAATTATTAGTGCTCAGCAATTAGAGGACAAAACGAAAGCTGAAATTCTTTCGAAAATAAATGGTGTCGTTAACGGCACACCGCTCATTACTGAAGAAGTAGATGCATCTTTAATCGGAGGCTTTATCATTCGTATGGGTGATCAACAAATAGATGCATCTGTTGCTAGTCAGCTTCAGCGCATGAAACAACAATTTGTATAATCGTCAATAGACAAAAAAATAAGTAAAAATGGCAGATATTAAACCAGCAGAAGTTTCCGCAATACTAAGAGAGCAACTCTCAGGATTCCGCTCAGAAGCAGAATTACAAGAAGTTGGAACGGTACTTCAGGTAGGAGATGGTATTGCACGCATTTACGGAATGAATGGCGTACAATATGGTGAACTTATTGAATTTGATGGTGGCATGCAAGGAATTGCACTTAACCTCGAAGAAGACAATGTAGGAGCCGTATTATTGGGTAGATCTTCTGGTGTAAAAGAAGGTGATACTGTTCGTCGTTTAGGTAAAATTGCCTCTGTAAAAGTTGGTGACGGAATGGTCGGACGTGTAGTTGATACACTCGGTCAGCCAATCGATGGCAAAGGTCCAATCCAAGGTGAACTATACGAAATGCCAATCGAGCGCAAAGCTCCTGGTGTAATTTTCCGCCAGCCAGTAACTGAGCCTCTACAAACGGGTATCAAAGCAGTTGACGCCATGATTCCAATTGGCCGCGGACAACGCGAGTTGATCATCGGTGATCGTCAAACTGGTAAAACAACTGTTGCGATCGATGCGATCATCAACCAACGCGAGTTTTACGACCGTGGTGAGCCTGTTTACTGTATTTATGTAGCTATTGGTCAAAAAGGATCAACAGTTGCTGGTATCGTTAAAAAATTAGAAGATGCTGGTGCAATGGCCTACACAACTGTAGTTGCTGCCAACGCATCAGATCCAGCGCCAATGCAGTTCTACGCACCAATGACCGGTGCAGCAGTTGGTGAATATTTCCGTGACTGTGGTAAGCCAGCACTTATTGTTTATGATGATTTATCTAAGCAAGCGGTTGCTTACCGTGAAGTGTCTCTACTTCTTCGTCGTCCGCCAGGTCGCGAGGCATACCCAGGTGACGTTTTCTACCTTCACTCGCGTTTATTAGAGCGTGCTGCAAAAGTTATTGCTGATGATAACATTGCTAAGCAAATGAATGACCTTCCTGCATCTTTGAAAGACAAAGTTAAAGGTGGTGGTTCACTTACTGCTTTGCCAATCATTGAAACACAAGCTGGTGACGTTTCTGCATACATCCCTACGAACGTAATTTCTATTACCGACGGACAAATCTTCCTTGAGTCTGATTTATTCAACTCTGGTATCCGTCCGGCAATTAACGTAGGTATCTCTGTATCTCGTGTAGGTGGTTCAGCACAAATTAAGTCAATGAAAAAAGTAGCTGGTACCTTGAAGCTTGATCAAGCTCAGTACCGCGAACTTGAAGCGTTTGCTAAATTCGGTTCTGACCTCGATGCCGCTACTAAATCAGTACTTGACAAAGGTGCTCGTAACGTAGAGATTTTGAAGCAACGCGAAGGAGATCCTTACCCAGTAGAAAAGCAGATTGCGATCATCTACGCTGGTGTAAAAGGTCTTTTGCAAAACGTTCCAATCAATAAAGTTAAAGAATTCGAAAAAGATTTCTTAACGGTTCTTGAAGCTAACAATGCTGATACATTAGTTGCTTTGAAAGCTGGAAAGTATACGGATGAAATTGAAGCAGTTTTGGCTAAAACAGCCAAAGAAGTTGCTGAGAAATTTGCATAATTACAGCCTCAAACTAGGACTCAATGGCTAATCTAAAAGAAATACGTAACCGCATCAGCTCAGTCGGCTCGACCATGCAGATTACCTCTGCAATGAAAATGGTTTCTGCTGCCAAGTTGAAGCGTGCGCAGGACGCCGTTACACAAATGCGTCCGTATGCAGGCAAACTACGTGAAATCCTTGAGAATCTCAGTGCCACTCTTGACCTTTCTGAAAATGCTTACGCAGAACAACGCGAAGTAAAAAAAGTCTTGATTGTCGGGATTACCTCAAATCGCGGTTTGTGCGGTGGGTTTAATAACAACGTTATCAAAAGAGTCGGAGCGCTCATCGCAGACGACTACAGCGGAAAAGAAGTTTCTGTTTTGTGTCTTGGTAAGAAAATCAAAGACGTTTATAAAAGAACGCCAAATTTCTACCACAACGAGAAGCTAGAATCAATGGAAGATATCTATGCTGATCTCCGTTTCGAATTAGTGGCTCAGGTTGCTGACGAAATCATGGCACAATTCCTCAATAAGTCTTTCGATAAAGTTGTCATCGTTTATAACCGTTTCGTTAATGCTGCAGCACAAATAGTAGAAACCGAACAATTTTTACCTATTGTTCCTTCAGCTGCTGAAGCCGAATCTGGTGACTACATTTTTGAGCAACCAAAAATGGAAATCGTAGAAGACTTATTACCAAAGAGCATGAAATTGCAACTATACAAAGCAATCCGTGACTCTTTTGCTTCTGAGCACGGTGCCCGCATGACTGCCATGCATAAGGCAACCGACAACGCTAAAGAATTACAAAAGAATTTAAAATTAAGTTATAACAAAGCGCGTCAAGCGGCTATTACTAACGAGATCCTCGAAATCGTTGGTGGTGCTGAAGCACTGAATGCGTAACTTAGTTTTAAGGATATCAAAAAGGCGGCTAATTTAGCCGCCTTTTTTGTTGAAATATGTTTCAGTATGCTAGTCTTCTATTTGCCAATTGAAGCGTGCGGCAATGGCCTTAAAAATATAAGTTCTAAGTGCTTCGGGCTTAAAAACCTGAAGTACGTCGTCCATGAAGGCTTGCAACAAAAGCGTTTTGGCTGCTTTTTCACTGAGGCCTCTTGCCTTTAAATAGAATAAAGCGTTTTCATCGAGTTGCCCAGTGGTAGAACCATGTGAACACTTGACGTCGTCGGCATAAATTTCGAGTTCAGGTTTTGAATTGACGCTGGCATTTTCTGAAAGTAAAATGTTGGCATTGCTTTGAAACGCGTTGGTCTTTTGGGCATCTTTTCTAACAAAAACTTTTCCGTTGAATACGGCGGTGGCTTGCTCGTCAATAATTCCTCTGTAGGTTTCGAAAGATTCGCAGTTGGCTACCTGATGATCAATGGTAGTGTAGTTGGCTACGTGTTGTTGCCCACCAAGTAAATAGGCACCATTGAGTTTTGTTTCGGCATGCTCCCCTTGAACTTCAACTAATAAGTCATTGCGCACCAAAGTTCCTTTGAGGGTAACTGTATTGATTTCAAAATTGGATGCGGCTGCTTGATAGATGCGCTCTTCGTTGAAATCAAATTGGCCTTCTTCACAGGCCTGTACTTTGTGTAATTGAATACGTGCATCTTGAGCGACCTCAATTTGTGTATGCGTATGCGAGAATCCAATACTATCGGAAACGCTGACATGTGCAAGCACCACCTGAGCTTCTGAGTTTTTTCCAAAAATCAATTGATTTCTGTAAAAATTGGCGCCGCCACTATGAACATAAACGATTTGCAGGGGCGTTTCAAGCGTTGTGTTGTCTTTAATTGATATCGTGCAGCCGTTGTTTGCATAAACGCAGTTCATGGCGCTAAAAACGTCTTTATATTCAGCTGTTCGGAAGCTAGATTTGCTTTCTTGTAGTGCCTGAATGTTTACTCCCGCAGGTAAGTTTTCAGGAAGATAAATATGCGACCCATTTATAAAGATAGTTGGAACATCTTTTAAAATGCTGTGCGCACTCAGTTGATCTAATGCTATCGATTCAAACGGGGTAAAGCTTGTATTGAGCAATTTTTGCAAACGCGTGTATTTAAATCTTTCATTTTTGGTAGTTGGAAAGCTAGCTGTTGAAAGATATTGGAGCGCTGCACCTTGCAAAGCCTGAAGCCCTTCAATAGTTGAAGGGGTAAATTGGCTGCAAAATTCGGTTAATTTGCTGTCTTGTAGAGCGGTCATCTTATAAGCTTTCTTTGATCCAGTCGTAACCTTTTTCCTCGAGTTCAAGGGCTAATTCTTTCGGCCCAGACTTCACAATGCGTCCGTCATACAACACGTGTACGAAATCTGGCACGATGTAGTCAAGTAATCTTTGGTAGTGCGTAATAACGATGCTTGCATTTTCTGGCGATTTCAAAGTGTTGACACCGTGAGAAACAATGCGCAATGCATCGATATCCAGACCAGAGTCAGTTTCATCGAGTACCGCAAGTTTTGGCTCGAGCATGGCCATCTGGAAGATCTCGTTTCTTTTCTTTTCACCTCCGGAAAAACCTTCATTTACAGAACGTGATGCCAATTTTGAATCGAGTTCGACAAGAGCCGCCTTTTCCTTCACAAGTGCCATGAATTCTTTGGCAGAAATAGGTTCAAGACCTAAGTAGGCACGTTTTTCGTTGAGGGCTGTTCTTAAAAAGTTCACGTTGCTTACTCCCGGAATTTCAACTGGGTATTGAAACGCCAAAAACAAGCCTGCTCTGGCGCGATCTTCTGTAGCAAGTTCGAGTAGGTCTTGGCCATCAAAAATGACTTCTCCTGCTGTAATTTCGTAGTCTTCACGACCTGCAAGCACATTCGCTAAAGTACTTTTCCCAGCTCCGTTGGGCCCCATTATGGCATGAACTTCTCCAGCCTTCACTTCTAAATTTAAGCCCTTCAAAATTTCTTTACCATTGATTTGGGCATGTAGGTTCTTGATTGTTATCATCTGTTGTTCTGTTTTTGGAACAATTAATTTTATTTATCCGACGCTTCCTTCTAGACTAATGGCAAGCAGTTTTTGTGCTTCAACCGCAAATTCCATAGGAAGCTGATTTAATACTTCTTTACAATAGCCATTCACAATCAGACTGATGGCTTTTTCTTCACTGATGCCGCGTTGCATGCAATAGAAAAGCTGGTCCTCACCAATTTTAGAGGTTGTGGCTTCGTGTTCTATTTTTGCACTCGGGTTTTTACATTCGATGTATGGGAAGGTATGCGCTCCGCATTCATCGGTCATGAGCAAAGAATCACATTGTGAAAAGTTGCGTGCATGATCAGCACCTTTGTGAATCTGAACGAGTCCGCGATAAGAATTTTGTGATTTCCCGGCTGAAATACCTTTCGAAATGATCGTAGACTTTGTGTGCTTACCAAGGTGAATCATTTTGGTGCCCGTATCGGCTTGTTGGAAGTTGTTTGTAACCGCCACTGAATAAAATTCACCGATTGAATGTGCGCCCTTTAAAATACATGAAGGATATTTCCAAGTAACAGCAGAACCTGTTTCAACTTGAGTCCAGGAAATTTTAGCGCGCTCTTCGCACAAACCACGCTTTGTTACAAAATTAA
>CAZPWB010000006.1:21711-67632 GCA_964590425.1 uncultured Lishizhenia sp.
GTCCAGGAAATTTTAGCGCGCTCTTCGCACAAACCACGCTTTGTTACAAAATTAAAGACCCCTCCTTTTCCGTTTTTATCGCCAGGATACCAGTTTTGTACGGTAGAATATTTGATTTCTGCGTCGTTCAAGGCAATGAGTTCAACCACTGCAGCGTGCAATTGGTTTTCATCGCGCTGTGGAGCAGTACAACCCTCTAGGTAAGACACATAAGCGCCTTCGTCTGCCACCACTAGTGTTCGTTCAAATTGCCCAGTACCACCAGCATTGATGCGGAAGTAAGTAGATAACTCCATCGGGCAGCGCACACCTTTTGGAATGTAGCAAAAAGAGCCGTCAGTGAAAACAGCGCCATTTAAAGCCGCATAAAAATTATCGGTGCTTGGCACTACTGTGCCCATATATTTTTGGACCAATTCAGGATACTCTTGAACAGCGTCTGAAAAAGAACAGAAAATGATTCCGAGTTCTTTGAGTTTGGCTTTAAAGGAAGTGGCAACTGATACGGAGTCCATGACGAAGTCTACGGCAACACCTGTGAGGCGTTGTTGCTCTTCCATGGAAATACCAAGTTTGCTCATGGTTTCTTTGAGCTCAGGGTCGACGTCATCCCAAGATTCATATTTTTTAGTCTGCTTTGGTGCCGCATAATACGAAATGGCTTGGAAATCGGGTTTGGTGTATTGAACATGCGCCCATTCTGGCTCTTGCATGCCTTTCCAGATTTCAAAAGCTTGTAAGCGGTAGTCAAGAAGCCATTGAGGCTCATTCTTTTTGGAAGAGATGAGTCTGATGATATCCTCGTTGAGCCCAACGGGGACGGTTTCGGTCTCGATATCAGTAACAAAGCCAAATTTGTACTCTTGGTTCTCGAGGTCTTTTGCGAGGTCGTCTTCGGTATAGTTTGCCATCTTAAACAGAAAAAGATTCGCCACAACCACATGTGCGGTCGGCATTTGGATTTTGGAATACAAAACCTTTACCATTTAAGCCACCCGAGAAATCAAGTGTAGTGCCTACTAGGTAGAGGTAACTTTTTTTATCGACCACGACTTTTACGCCGTTATTTTCAAAGCTCATATCACCTTCTTTTTCTTCGTTGTCAAAGGTGAGTTGGTACATTAGACCAGAACAGCCTCCACCTTGAACGCCAACGCGAATAAAGAAACCATCTTTGCCTTCATCCTCCATGAGGCGTAGGGCTTGCTTTTTTGCGGTATCTGTAACAGTAAGCATTTAATTTTATTTAGATTAATTATAAATAAAACAGTATAATTTGTGCAAATTTACCACATTTATGGTATTGCATCCAAAGAAACAAACAAAGAAATTCTGTGCTTGTTTGGGTTTCTGCGTATTTTTAGGCCATGAAAAAACTACTATTTGTCTATTTGGCACTTTTTCATTGCTTTTTTGTCACGCTTGCCCAGCAAAACGTCTCTCCATACAAAACGAAATACGTCATCATTCTAGTCATTGACGGCCCGCGCTACTCTGAAACCTATGGTGAACCGACATGTAAATACAGTCCAATTCTTTGTGATTCGCTCAAAACGGAAGGCACATTTTATGCGCAGTTCAAAAATAATGGCCCTACTTTTACAGTTCCAGGTCATACTGCAATCGTAACTGGAAACTACCAACGCATTTCGAATGCAGGCACAGCGCTCCCAAAACAACCCAATATCTTTCAGTATTTTTTGCAGGCAACAGGTAAAGATTCGAGTGCCGCTTATGTTGTAGCAAGCAAAGGTAAACTCGATGTTTTGGTCAATACGAGCCATAAAAAGTGGCACGATAAATATGTAGCTAGTACTTTTTGTGGCCCGAATGGAAATGGCTTAGGTTATGGTCGAGACGATAAAACTTTTGCTAAAGTAAAAGAGTTGGTACAAAGCGCAAACCCACCGCAACTCATGTTGATCAATTTACTTGCGGTCGATGTCTACGGACATGCCAATAATTGGGATAAATATTTGGAATCAATTACGCAATCAGATCGTTATGCTGCACAATTGTGGCAAATGATTCAGCAAAATCCAGTATTAAAAGACCAAACAACCCTCATGATCACCAACGATCACGGGCGGCATTTGGATGGTGTGAGGTCTGGTTTTGTGAATCATGGCTGTTGGTGTGAAGGTTGCCGCCATATTTCATTATTGGTTTTAGGGCCGGACACGCCAAAAGGTGTTGTTGTAGAGAAAGAAGCTGAAATGATTGATATTTCTAAAACCATTTCAGGCATATTTCAATTCCAAATGCCTAGCAGTAAAGGACGGTTTTTATACGCAGCTTTCCCAGAAATAACTGTTGCAAACTAACAAGAAGACCCCCTTGAAATCCGCAGGATTCAATTAAATAAGTCATCTAAAAGTTGGTCATCTACCAAATTAGGCAAAGTCACTTTTAAAAGCGGTTCTGCTTCCATGGCGCGTTTGATGGCAAAAGTAGCATTTTCATTGCGGGCCCAATTTCTGCGGGCAATCCCGTTATTGACATCCCAATGCAGCATGCTGGTTAGGTTGCGCTGAGCTTGAGTTGAACCGTCAAGCAGCATACCGAAGCCGCCGTTTATTACTTCTCCCCAACCGACGCCACCGCCGTTGTGAATACTGACCCATGTGGCACCGCGGAAGCTGTCTCCGATGACGTTTTGAATGGCCATATCGGCTGTAAAACGAGAGCCATCGTAGATGTTAGAAGTTTCTCGGTAAGGTGAGTCAGTGCCAGACACATCATGGTGGTCTCGACCCAAAATTACTGGGCCAATTTCTCCGCGTGCAATGGCTTCATTAAACGCAGCAGCAATAAGCATGCGCCCCTCGGCATCGGCATATAAAATGCGGGCCTGAGAACCTACAACAAGCTTATTTTGCTGTGCGCCTTTGATCCATTGGATGTTGTCGGCCATTTGTTGCTGAATTTCTTCAGGGCTGTTTTTCATCATTTCTTCCAATACTGCGCAAGCAATGGCATCTGTTTTTTCAAGATCTTTTGGGTCGCCGCTGGCACAAACCCAACGGAATGGACCAAAACCAAAATCAAAACACATGGGCCCGAGGATGTCTTGAACGTACGAAGGGTATTTGAAGTCAATATGATTAGTTGCCATGACATCTGCCCCAGCACGTGAAGCTTCTAATAAAAAGGCATTGCCGTAATCAAAGAAGTAAGTTCCTTTGGCTGTGTGTTTATTGACAGCAGCTGCATGCCTTCTTAGACTGTCTTGAACGAATTCTTTAAATTTTACTGGGTCAGCAGCCATGAGGTCGTTGGCTTGGTCAAAACTTAAGCCAGCTGGGTAGTATCCTCCTGCCCAAGGATTGTGCAAAGAGGTTTGGTCGGAGCCCAAATCGATATGGATTCCTTCTGTATCAAAACGCTCCCAGATATCTACCACATTGCCCAGATAAGCCAATGAAACTACCTCATGAACAGCTTGTGCTTTTTTGACGCGTTCGCAAAGTGTATCAAGATTGTCGTATACTTCGTCTACCCAACCTTGAGAATGTCGTGTATACACAGCTTTTGGGTTTACTTCTGCAGTAATTGAAATGACACCCGCAATATTTCCCGCTTTAGGCTGAGCGCCAGACATGCCACCTAGACCTGCTGTTACAAAGATTTTACCTTTGATATCTTCGCGGTTTTTGGCAATTCTTCTGAGTGCATTTAGTACGGTGATGGTTGTTCCGTGAACAATTCCTTGAGGCCCGATATACATATATGAACCAGCCGTCATTTGACCGTATTGAGAAACTCCGAGCGCATTAAAACGTTCCCAGTCATCGGGTTTTGAGTAATTAGGGATGACCATTCCATTAGTTACTACCACTCTTGGTGCGTTGGTATGTGAAGGAAAGAGCCCAAGCGGATGTCCTGAATACATCACGAGTGTTTGCTCATCGGTCATTTCAGACAAGTATTTCATAACGAGTCTGTACTGGACCCAATTTTGAAAAACTGCACCGTTTCCACCGTAAGTAATGAGCTCGTGTGGATGTTGGGCAACGCGATGATCGAGGTTATTTTGAATCATGAGCATGATCGAGCGTGCCTGCTCGCTTTTTCCGGGATACTCCGAAATTGGTCTTGCATAGATGGGGTGCTCTGGCATGAAACGGTACATATAAATGCGACCATAAGTAGCCAGCTCTTGAGCGAATTCGGGTGCTAATTCAGCGTGCTGTGCCTTCGGAAAATAACGAAGCGCATTGCGCAGCGCCAATTTTTTTTCTTCTGGGCTTAGAATTTCTTTTCGCTTTGGCGCATGATTAACGGCAGGGTCCCAAGCTTTAGCTGCTGGGAGCACAGTAGGGATTCCTTGTTGTATTTCGTCGGCAAAACTAATCATGATACGATTTTTAGTGCCACAAAAGTACGGAATGCCTAGTATTTGACGACCACAAATCCGTGTTTTTGTAATTCTTGTCCACCATCGAGTATGGCATCGATTCTGTAGAAATAAGTGCCTTCTTCAACAAGCTCACCACCTGCTGTTTTACCATCCCAGTGTCCGGCCGGGTCAGAGTATTCATAAATGACATTACCCCAACGGTTCAAGATGGTACAATTAAATTCAGCAATTCCTTCGTAATTGACATAAAAAAGATTATTTCCAGCTTGAGAAGAGAGCACCACGACATTTGGTGCAGTGATATCACAAGGCTTAAATGTGATATTTGAGGTGTCAGATGAAGAATTACACGAATTTGAGGCCGTGTAGATGTAATTTCCTTTGTCAGAGAACAAGCGCGGCACTTCAATGCTGCCGTCCCACCATTGTCCGTTGATAGGAGGGTTGTACCCATCTTGCAATGGCGTTGAATTAATAACATACGGATTGATCCACAAACTGGCACCAGAACAAATAGCAGAATCTAGAATTGCCATGTACACATATGGTTTGAATTCTATCGTGGAAGAGACCGTATCTTGACAAGCGTTATCAACATAATAAACAGTATAGATTCCGCCCATGTTGTTGGTGTAAATTGATGGATTATCGACCAAGGTACTAGGGGAAAAATTTACGGCTGTGTCTAGAGCAAACCATTGCCCTCCAGCATAGGCTGTGGTGTTGCCGACACCAAACTGGTAGTGACATACTGCAGTATCTGAAAAGATGATAGGTCTTGGCAATACGACAAAAGAAACAGTGGTGTCATAGTTACAACCAAAATTATCGGTGATGTTGTAGGTGTAGTTCGTGATGCCTGCCGTATTCGGCTGAATCACAATAAGAGTATCGTTTTGCCCGCTGATGATTGTGGGGTCAGTGGCCCAACCTTCAGTAACCACATAATTTTGATAACCTTCACTTTCAGGATAAAGTGCCGCATTGAAATAGATTCCCCACTGGAAAATATAACCATCGTCAACTCCTTGGTTATCTTGTACAGAAATGGTCCAGTTGCCATTGATCGGACATCCTGCAAATTGATTGAAGTCACCGTCAGGAAGGTAAACGCCGTTCGGATTCATGGACTCAAAGCCGTAGTCATTGATTACGGTATTCCCGGCTGCGTTCTCTTGACAAATGGTATTTAAGGTGTTGTTTACAGGTGAAAAACAGTATGTCCAGACTGGCGAGCCAGGATTTCCGCCATCGATGTTGGTATCGTTGCCAAGAAATGTTCCAATGCCACTACCACAACCACCCGGCACCAAAGCATTCCAGCCAAAAGGAGTGCCATTATAGGCATTCATAATGGAAACTGTTGTGCCGTTTGGGCAGGTCAAGGCAATTTCGATATCGCCAATGTACGAGTGCTCAATATCAAGGCAGATTTGTTCGATATCTGCTCCGGAAGTAATGACTGCAGTTGAATCAAACCCGGACATCGGGATAGAAGTTTGATACATTTGTCCGGCGCCGTCAGGTAAGAAAGTCAAGCCTGCAAAAGAGCCGCCGATTTGAAATTCACCACCTGGGATGTCAATTCCGACAGTGTCTTGAGGTGTAACTCCACCCACGAGGTAGGAGAACTCACCTAAACAGACGGTGTCTTCTAGCGGGCCTGTACCAGCAAAGATGGGCGGAATTGAAACCCGCACCTTGAAGTTACTATGAATGGTTTGCGGAAATTGGTCAGTAATAGCGAGGTCTACATAAAACCCAGAATTGGCGTTTGGTGTGAACCAAATTTGCTCACCAGTGAACTGCCCAATGCCACCGATTGTCCAGGTGAACGTACAGTTTGCATTGGTTTGCGAATAGCCTGTATTAGCGTTTTCTAATGAATATGGGAAATCAGGCACCGCCTTCAGTAGAACGCTATCTCCTGGGCATAAATCTACAAAACCAGTATCAGCAGGGTTCATGATATTAGTGCCAATGCCATTTTTATAGGCTTCTACATGTGGAATGATAGGCTGAGCTGGATCACCACAAGCTACGTTTGCTACCCAACCTGTGCCTTCGTTGGTACTGTTTGATTTAAAGCGTAAGGTGAGGCAACCTGAAGGGTTACTCCATGAGGCTTGTGCAAAAAAACCAACAGGGTTTGTACCGCTGTTATAGGCGCCGATAAGTGGAGCAGCAGTACTTGGGCCATCGTAGATATAAAGTGTATCAGTTGGATGTACGTCCCACTCAAAACCGATGTTGGTAGCAAAAGCAATCGAAACTTTAGAACCTTGCGTTAAATCTGGACAGAACACCAGCGTTTCGTTCATGTTGGGCGCATAATTAGTGGTTCCGTCAATGAAGTTGGTGCCACCAGCAGGCACGATGCCCGAACAATTTAGTGGGTTGGTTTGGGAATAATCAGGGTCTGAAAGCGTGAGCGTAACTTGTGCTTGCCCTAAAGAACTCAGACAAAAGACTGCGATAAATAGGATTACTGCTTTCATTTTTTCTGGTTTTGCATTTCAATTTTGAGCACATTGATAGATTTAACCACCAATAAATAGGGTGCATTAGCTACTCTGAAGTATTGTGTTCGATCTTGAATTTGCAGCCCAAGATCTGTGAATTTAATAGGCTCCTCTTTTCCTTGTTTTGGCAAGTTGATACTTGAAAAACTTGAGACATCCTTGCCCGCAGGAAGAGGTGTCAGATAACAAGCATGAGTTAAGGCATATTCATAAATAGGAAGCATTTGATTCAATGAAAATTGGGCAATTTCTTCCTTTGAATAACTTTTTTGAAGATCTGTCTCTAGAGTTTGCCCCCAAATAGAAAGGCTAAGAAATGAGAATAAAAGCGTAAAAATGTGTTTCATAGCCGAAAAGATTCGTTTGCTGACGCAATTTCTCGTTGAAAAGTTGCATCAATTGTTCAAAGTTTAAAACCAAGACTAAGTTAATAAAACGTAGCTTTGTAAGCGGAAAACCCAAGATTTAATTTATGGAAAACAAAGAATTGGCTGGCATAGCCTCACAAGTAAGAAGAGATATCGTAAGAATGGTTTCGGCCGTGAATTCAGGTCACCCAGGTGGTAGTCTTGGCTGTACTGATTTTCTTACCTATTTGTACTTTGAACAAATGACGCACAATCCAGCACAATTTAGCATGGATGGTAAGCTAGAGGACCTTTTCTTTCTTTCTAATGGCCACATCTCTCCAGTTTGGTATAGTGTGTTGGCTCGCTCGGGTTATTTTCCTGTAGCTGAACTCAGTACTTTTAGAAAACTATCAGCCCGCCTTCAAGGGCATCCTTCTACAGATAAGGGTTTACCAGGCATCAGAATGGCTTCTGGTTCGCTTGGGCAAGGGCTTTCAGTTGGTGTAGGTGCAGCTCAGGTTAAAAAATTAAACAACGACCCAAGTATCGTGTATACGCTTCACGGTGACGGCGAATTACAAGAAGGTCAAATCTGGGAAGCAGCTATGTATGCTGCTGCAAATAAGGTAGATAACCTCATCGCAACCATTGATGACAACGGCCGACAAATTGACGGTGACATCGACCAAGTTTTATCTTTAGGCGATCTTGGCTTAAAATGGCAAGCTTTTGGATGGGAAGTCCTCCGAATGGATGGTCACAACTTTGATAGCATTCGCTCAACCATGCAAGCTGCCAAAGCACTGACTGGAAAAGGTAAGCCAATTGTGATCATCATGAAAACAGAAATGGGTCAAGGTGTAGATTACATGATGGGTTCGCACAAATGGCACGGCGTTGCCCCAAATGCTGAACAACTTGAAGCCGCATTGCAACAATTAGAAGAAACGCTCGGAGATTACTAGTGAGAAAATTAAGTGTTATTTGGGTCCTGTTCCTGACGAGCATCTGCTGGTCACAGCCCATGACACGCATTCTTTTTATCCTAGACGCCTCTAATTCAATGAACCTGGATTGGAACAACCAAACCAGAATGGCAGCTGCCAAAGAGGTCATGATCAAGAGCCTAGATGGCCTCAAAAACATCCCAGATTTAGAAATCGCTTTGCGTGTTTATGGTCACCAATCGGTGGTCACCAATACCTATCAAGATTGTCAAGATACCAAGCTTGAGGTTCCCTTTGGCCCGAACAACATCGATCCGATTAAACTCAAAATCAAAGGATTACAAGCCAAAGGAGCCACCCCAATAGCAAGGTCACTTGAAGCTGCTGCCGCAGATTTTCCTGACACTTTGGCTAGAAACTTTATCATCTTGGTCACTGATGGCCTTGAATCTTGCGACAACGACCCTTGTATTATTGCTCGAAAGCTCAAGGAAAAAGGAGTAAAATTGACGCCATTTGTCATTGGCCTGGGCATGGACCTCACTTACCTAGACAAATTTGAATGTATTGGAAGTTACTCAGATGCCGAAAGCAAAGAAGCTTTTAGTAATGTCTTAAGTAATGTTCTCAACAAAGCGCTTTTAAACACAACGGTTCAGATCAACTTGAATACTGTACAAGGCAAACCACTAGAAACTGATGTAAGTATGTTTTTGTACGAGGCAGGCACAAAAAATCTTAAATACACATTTGTTCATACACTTAATAGAAAAGGTCTACCAGATACTTTATTCTTAGACCCAAAAATCAAGTATGACCTAAAAGTAAATACTGTGCCAGCAGTTGAGCTCAAGAACATTTCTATTAAACCGCATACGCACAATATTATTCAGGTCAGTGCTGGGCAAGGTCAATTAAAAGTGACCTCATTAAAAAGCCCTTCTAGTACAAAAATTGAAACGAGAATTTTGCAAAATATTGGTACCCCAACACTCAATGTGCAACAGCTCAATGATGTACAAAGATACTTGGTGGGTTCTTACCAACTTGAAATCCTGACGCTTCCTAGAACTTATAAGGAAGTCAAAATTGATCAGTCTAAAGTCACGACAATTGATATTGTTGCCGCTGGCCAATTGACCTATACTTCAGCCAAAGGGCTTGTTGGCCAAATTTTTTACGAAAGAAACCCTGATCAATGGGAATGGGTCCTGGACCTCAAAGAAAATCAAACTACAGGTTCTTGGAATCTACAGCCGGGGTCTTACAAAATTGTCTACCGCGAAAAAGAGCAGCGCTCGAGCGCTTACACGAAAGAAAAGAAATTTAATATAGCAACCCTCAATACTACCAATTTAACTTTATAAGCATGGAATTCGAAATATTCGGCAACAAAGACACACGCTCTGGATTCGGAGAAGGATTAGCAGAACTCGGACAAACGCATCCAAATGTAGTGGCACTTTGTGCCGACCTCACTGGATCTCTAAAAATGGATGCTTTCCAAAAAGCAAATCCAGAACGCTTTTTTCAAACCGGAATTGCTGAAGCAAACATGATTGGTTTGGCTGCCGGGATGACCATAGGTGGAAAAATCCCTTATACAGGTACGTTTGCCAATTTCTCTACAGGTCGCGTTTATGACCAAATCAGACAGTCAGTAGCCTATTCAAAAAAGAATGTAAAAATTTGTGCTTCGCATGCTGGTCTTACACTCGGTGAAGACGGCGCTACGCACCAGGTTCTTGAAGATATCGGTATGATGCGCATGTTGCCAAACATGACAGTTATTGTTCCTGCAGATTTCAATCAGACCAAGCAAGCCACTATTGCCATTGCTGACCATGAAGGACCTGTTTATTTGCGTTTCGGAAGACCTGTGATGCCAATTTTTGTGAAGCCTGATGCCAAATTTGTTATCGGAAAAGCAGATGTTTTAACTGAAGGTACCGACGTCACCATTATTGCTTGTGGTCATATGGTTTGGAAATCCATTGAGGCCTTAAAAACACTCCATGAAATCGGAATTTCTGCAGAACTCATCAATATGCACACCATTAAACCTCTTGATGAAGCAGCAATTTTGAAGTCTATTGCCAAAACAGGTTGTGTTGTTACCGCTGAAGAGCACATGATGAATGGTGGCTTGGGAGAGGCAGTTTCACAAGTATTGGCTAGAAAAGCGCCAGTTCCACAAGAATATGTAGCTGTCAATGACACCTTCGGAGAGTCTGGAACGCCAATGGAACTCATGACCAAATATCATATTGATACGCCAGATATCGTGGAAGCGGTTAAAAAAGCGATCAGCCGCAAGGGCATTATCATTTAAGTTCTTGCCATTTCAAATTTTGAAGAGGCGCTAGCTTACAGCTAGCGCCTCTTCTATTTTATCTACAGGCGCAAAGCATGCTCCATGGACGCATACTGAAATTTTATCTTGCGTATAGCCTTTTGAAATAGGTAGTTCGTCATGGTAAGATAGCAAGCAGTTTTTTGCTGTTGTCGCTTTGAATACGGCCAATGATGCACTTTTATTCAGCACATGCCACTGCTCTTCAGGTTCAAGAAATCTGAGTAATAACAAACCCCAATTAGAATAACCAGAGCCATAGCTCTCCATGCCATCATATAAATTAGCAAGCATTTGCTTGGCACTTGCCATCCATTCCGCATGCTGAAAATATTGCCCCATGGTTAAAAACGCATGTGCCATCACTGAATTACTTGCCGGAATCACGTTGTCATTGAGCTCCATATTTCGGCTAACAAGTTGGGTGTCTTGGGCAGTGAAATAGCAAAGTTTGCTTTGTGGGTGCTGAAATTCTTTGACTACTTTTTCAGTAAGGGTTTTAGCAAAATAAATAAAGTCCAACTCGCCTGTACACTGATAGGCCAGACTGAAGGCCTCAATACAATTGGCGTAATCTTCCAAGAAGCCCGCTATTTTAGTTTGGCCATTGGTTTGAACTCTAAATAAGGTATCGTCTTTCCATTGCTCGTTCTGAATCCAGTGGAGAATTTTTCTGGCACGCAATAAAAATGCAGCTTCACCAAAAACCCGATAAGCTTCTACTAAGCCTTTTGCCATCAAAGCGTTCCAACTTACTAAAATCTTGTTATCTAGCCCTGGCCTTACTCTTGTCGCTCTTGCTGAAAGCAAAAGCCCAATGAGTTCTTTTTTAATTTGCAGCCATTTTTCAAGCTCCAAATTTTGTTGTTGCGCAAAAAATACGTCGTCAACTTTTTTGAGCGGAATGTATTTGTTGTCTTCCCAGTAACCAAGTTGGTTGATGTTCCAATAAGCTTTGGCAAGTTCAGCGTTTTTACCGCAGACCTCCTCAATTTCTTCCTTGCTCCAGCAATAAAATTTACCTTCTTCGCCCTCACTGTCTGCATCCAGTGCGCTATAATAAGCACCGTTGTCGGCTAATAATTCTCTTTCTAAAAACTCAAAGCTTTGAAAAACGAGCTCTTTGTAATGAGCTTGTCCGTATTCAGCGAAGGCCTTCGCATAGAGCCCAATTAATTGTGCGTTGTCATAGAGCATTTTTTCAAAATGCGGCACTTTCCAAAGCACATCCACTGCGTAGCGTGTAAAGCCACCACCAATTTGATCGTAGATGCCACCAAAGGCTATTTTGTCAAGTGTGAGTTCAACTTGCTTTCTGATTTTCTCTTCATCAAAATGCTTGGCATAGCTGAGTAAAAAGAGCCAATTATTAGGCAACGGGAATTTAGGAGCCCGATTCGTGCCTCCTTCAAAAGTGTCGAAAGATCGTGCCCACCTTACGACCATTTCGTGGATTTTTTCTGCTTCAAAAGAAAGGTTCTCTTGTGCTTTTTCTATCAAATCAGCACCTCTAATGCCTTCGGTGAGCTGTTGGGCATACTCAAGTGTTTTTGCGCGGTCGTTGTTGTAAGTATAAACTAAAGACTTTAGCACGTGTATCCACTGCTCTTTTGGAAAGTAGGTGCCGCCATAGATTGGTCTGCCGTCGGGTAACGTAAAACAATTCAAAGGCCAGCCACCTTTCTGAGTAATGAGCTGAACAGCCGTCATATACACTTGATCTACATCTGGACGCTCCTCGCGGTCTACTTTTACATTGATAAAATGCGCATTCATGAGCTCAGCTACTTCTTGATCTTCAAAGCATTCATGCTCCATTACATGGCACCAATGACAGGCAGAATACCCCACACTAATGAGCACTAATTTGTCCTGAGCTTTTGCCTGTTCAAAGACATCGTTGGACCAAGCCACCCAATGCACAGGATTATTTGCGTGTTGTAACAGATAAGGAGAACTTTCGTTGCTGAGTTGGTTAGCCATTTCGACCTAATTTGATATAAAGAAAAACTATATTTGCCACAGAGTTTACACCGTGCAACAAATTCGCCCATACAAAGTTCTGCTTTTTTTAATTCTGGTTTTGTCACTTTTGTGCATTCCAAGTTATTTTATTCCGTCAACTGGGGTCAAATGGCTGGGGGTCAACTGGAAATTTTTGCCTTTTGAGCGCATTTGGGTCGCCAAAAAACAGGTCAAGAAAAATATTGATCAAATTGTAAAGTCTGCAGATACAGCAAGTATCAATGAGGGCATCAAGCACAATGGCCAAAGCAATGGCAAAGTTGGTTTACCTGAGGGCGGCAGTTCCAGTTTTGCTGCAGACCACCCACTTTACCTCAGTCAGGCGGCAGCCACCAATTTAGCCAGATTTTTTACAGCTTTAGAAGCCGCTGCAAGCGGTGAAAAAATCAGCATTTTTCATTATGGTGATTCCCAAATTGAAGGCGACCGCATGACCGGCTATATCCGTCAGCGCTTGCAGCAACAATTTGGCGGTGTAGGCCCAGGTTTTATTCCGGCTTTTAACGTTTATCAAACCCAAAGTTTCAAGCAAAGGGTTTCTCCAAATTTCAAAAGATATACCGCATTTTGGCCGCCAAAAATGGGTAGCCGCAAATATGGCGCACTGCTTTCTTCGGCTACTTTCGGCCTGGACTCCTCAAAGTCCCAGCAACAGCTACCCACCGAAGCCTGGATAGAAATTGAACCCTCTGCAGCTGCATTTGGAAGAGCGCGCACCTACAGCCAGGTCAAGTGTTTTTACAATAGCTGCTTCAAATCTTGTGCTGTCAAAGTATACGAAGGCAGCAAATTGATCCATGAAGATTCCTTAATTGCAGATGGTGGGGCTCATGTGCTGCCCCTTAGTTTTGATCATACGCCTTCGAAGCTGCGCTATGTATTTTCTTCGACCAAAAGTCCAATTTTTACTGGCTTTAGTTTGGAAGGAGACCTTGGTGTACAGGTCAATAATGTCGCAATGCGCGGTTCTTCTGGTCACGACCTCAGTTCTTCAGATGCGCAGTTGTTTAGTCAAATGCACAAACAAGCAAACACCAAACTTATTATTTTGCAATTTGGCGGCAATTCGGTGCATGCTTTCAAAGATTCTAGTGGTGTGCGCTATTATGTAGGAGCGCTCAAAAACCGAATTCTCTATTTAAAGAAGATGGTGCCCGATGCGGCAATTGTCTTGATTGGCCCAAGCGATATGTCGAGGCTCAATGAAGGCGTTTTTGAAAGTTATCCGTTATTGCCCTACACGGTTGATCGCATGCGAAAAATGTGCGCCGAGCAAGGCGTTGCTTTCTGGGACTTATTCAGCGCAATGGGTGGTTTAAACTCTATGCCAGCATGGGTTTCACAAGGCCTAGCAGGTAAAGATTACGTGCATTTTAGTCCGCGTGGCGCAAGTATCGCATCACAGCATTTTTATGAAGCATTAATGACTGCATACACAGAATGGGCCTCCAAAAAATCGGTTCAACCATGAGGTTTTTACTCCTCTTATTGTGCTGTTTTTTTGAATTACACGCACAAAATTTAGCCACGTGTAGCAATGACTCATTAAGCCCTACTGAAAAGCAAATCGCTGAGCAGTATCCATTTATTCAAGTAGCTTGTAATCAGTTTCAGTTTTTTAGTCCGGATAGCCCTAATTGGCGCTATTTGAATGAGAAGTTGAGCCAAATGATTGCCAACCAAGATGGGAAGCTGAACTTTTATCATATTGGAGGTTCGCACCTACAGGCCGATATCTATTCGCATGACTTCCGTACCTTTTTACAGACTAATTGGCCAGGTTTGGCTGGCGAACGCGGACTCGTTTTTCCATATAATTTGGCACATACTAATAACCCAAGCAACTACAACTTTTCGTCTCCGAATGATTGGAAGGGCTACAGAAGTGTACAACAAAGACCTGAAGATCTCGATTACGGCCTTACGGGCGCAGCCATTGAATGCCCAGACTCCATCATTATCATCAATTTCAAGCACTTAAAAACCTCCGTCAAGCCACCATTCGATCGTTTAAGAATTTACCACAATACAGGAAATTTCCCTTATGAACTCAACTTTGGTGACCAAGAATTATTAGTGACAAACGTTTCGCATTATCCAGAATTGGGCTACACTGAAGTGCGGTTCTCTGACCACCTAGATTCGCTTGACCTCATGTTTGTCAAGCAAGCTGAAGAGCCCTTTACCCTTTCCTTGTATGGCTTTGAATTTTTAAATGATTTGCCTGGCATCACATACACAGCAATTGGAATTAACGGCGCGAGCTTACCCACCTATTTATCTAATACGCATTTCTCGAGAGACCTTGAACTCAGACCTCCAGACTTATTTATTTTCTCTGTCGGGACCAACGATGCGCACTGCAGCTACGATGCATTTAATCCGTTGGTTTACAAAGCCAATCTGGAAAAATTACTCCTGCAAATTTTAGCAATCAATCCGAATTGTGCCATTTTACTGACAGTGCCTAATGACGATTATTACATGAAAAAATACCCAAATAGAAACACGCAACGACAACGCGAAATGATCATGCAATTGGCGGCTCAGTATCAAATGGCTGTTTGGGATTTTTATGGCATTATGGGTGAATTGGGGTCCTCAAAAACCTGGAAAAATGCGGGCCTCATGCAAGCTGATTACGTACATTTTACGGGCACGGGCTATCATTTAAAAGGCAATTTATTAATTGAGGCGTTCATGAAGCACCTATCCGTTTTCCAAAACAAGAATAACTGAATATGAATCGTTTACAAGAGTTATTTTCTTTTCAACAGCAAGAAAGCCTGCTTTTTACGCGTCTTGACTTCTGGCTATTTTTTATGCTGGTCATGGTTGTTTTTATTTTCATTCATAAAAAGTATTTGTTGCGCAGCATCTTTTTGACCGCAGTCAGTTTGTTTTTCTACTTCAAGACCTCTGGCAATTTTGTTTTGCTTTTAGGCCTGATGCTCTTGCTTAATTACGGTTTGGGCTTACTAGTGGATCGAATCCAGGTAAGATCAAGGCAAGTTTTTTGGCTGTCACTTGGGGTCAGCATCAATTTAGCAGGGCTCGCTTATTTCAAATACGCTTATTTTTTTACGGAAGCATTTAATACCCAATTTGGCACCGATTTCAATGTGGTCAATCAGTTTGCGGTATGGGGAAATGAGCTTTTCGGGAAAGGAAGTTTTGTCGATAAAATCTTGGTCCCTGTTGGTGTATCCTTCTTCACTTTCCATAATATTTCCTATTTAGTAGACATTTCACGCAAGGAAATAAAAGCTGCTCGAAACTTTTTTGATTACGCACTTTATGTAACCTATTTTCCACACCTGATAGCAGGGCCAATAGTGAGGGCCCGTGACTTTCTCCCACAAGTGAACGCACCGTATCAACTCAGTAAATACGATTTTTCGTGGTCGCTTTGGATGATCGGAAAGGGTTTATTGAAAAAGCTCGTTTTTGCAGATTACATAGCGGTTCAGTTCATTGACAAGGTGCTTGATGCACCAGAAACCTATCCTGGTTATGTTGGCATCATGGCCATGTTTGCATATTCGTTACAAATTTATGCCGACTTCTCGGGCTACACGGACATGGCCATTGGTGTTTCTAAACTAATGGGCTTCACCTTACTCGAAAATTTTAACTCGCCTTACAAATCAGTGTCCGTTGCAGATTTCTGGCGTCGTTGGCATAAATCCCTAGGTTCTTGGCTACGAGATTACCTCTACATTCCGCTAGGAGGAAATCAGAAAGGATCCATTGGCACTGGTGTGATGACCGCCGTTATTTTAGGTTTTCTATATTTCATAACAGGCTGGATCGAGCTTTGGTACACCTATGGTATTCTTCTGGTTGTCTATTTGTTGCTTTGGCAATTTTGGAAGGCATTTCGCAGTTTTGCCGTCCGAGATTTGAATCTGCTCATTACCATGGTTGTGGGTGGTTTGTGGCATGGTGCGAGTCAAAATTTTGTTATCTGGGGCGCCATGAATGGCTTGGCATTGGTACTTTATAATTACTGGAAAAAAATCAGCCCTTATGAAAAAAGTAATTGGTGGTTGATAAGGGCTTGGCGCATATTTTTGACGCTCAGTTTCATCACTTTTACCCGTATTTGGTTTCGCCTTCCGGAGGCTGAGCAACCACTGCAGTTCTTGCAGCATATCACCCAGCACTTCGACTGGAAATTAGACACTTGGTACTTGGTATGGAATACTTATCAGGTAGTATTCTATCTGATAATTTTAGGCTTCATTACCCATTGGTTGCCGCAAAGTTGGAAAGACTATACCGTGCAATTTTTCGCCAAATGGCCAATGGTTCTACAGGCCTTGAGTTTTGCACTTGCCGTCTTTGTACTTTATCAGGCGGTCTCAGATAGTTTCAAAGCCTTTGTTTACTTCCAGTTTTAAATAGTTGCTCAAAAACTTGACAGAGGGGGTCTCGATGTTGTATCTTTGCAGACCCATTTAATACGGGGCCTTAAAACTTGGCTTATGAGCAAAATGAAATTGTCAGATTTTGACTTCAACCTTCCAGAAGAATTAATCGCAAACTATCCTCAAGAAAACCGTGACGAATGTCGTTTAATGGTGGTTCACCGCGATACCGGCCTTATTGAGCACAAAATGTTCCGCGATGTACTTGACTACTTCGACGAAGGCGATGTCATGATCATGAACAATACGAAGGTTTTCCCAGCTCGAATGTATGGCAATAAAGAGAAAACGGGGGCAAAAATCGAAGTTTTCTTACTCCGCGAACTCAACCGCGAAAGCCTCCTTTGGGATGTCTTGGTTGACCCAGCCCGTAAAATCCGAATTGGCAATAAACTATACTTCGGTGAAGACGACTCACTGGTTGCTGAGGTAATTGACAACACCACTTCAAGAGGTCGTACTTTGCGCTTCCTTTTTGATGGCCCTTATGAAGAATTCAAAGCAAAAATTACTGAGCTTGGCGAAACGCCACTTCCTAAATACATCAAGCGCGATGTTGAACCAGAAGACGAAGAGCGTTACCAAACTGTTTTTGCTAAAGTAGAAGGCGCCGTAGCGGCCCCAACTGCTGGCTTACACTTTTCAAAACAACTACTCAAGCGTCTTGAGCTCAAAGGCATCAACTTTGCTGAAATCACGCTTCATATTGGTTTAGGTACCTTCCGCTCTGTAGAAGTAGAAGACCTCACCAAACACAAAATGGATTCAGAACAGGCTATTATCCCTGAAAAAGCAGCAGATATGGTCAATGAAGCGAAGCGCAACAAACGTAGGGTTTGTGCTGTTGGCACTACCTCAATGCGTTCAATTGAAACCTCTGTTTCTACAGACGGCTACCTCAAACCATTTGACGGCTGGACCAACAAATTTATTTTCCCGCCCTACGAGTTCAGTATCGCCGATAGCCTTATTACCAACTTTCATACACCGTTGTCAACGCTACTCATGATGATTTCTGCATTTATGGGTCACGAGCTCATGCACAAAGCCTATGAAGAAGCGGTCAGAGAAAAATACAAGTTTTACTCTTATGGTGATGCCATGTTGATTCTCTAATGGAGCTTCACAGAGGTCTTCATAATTTTCCTAAAAACACGGGTTCGGTTATCACAATCGGCACCTTTGACGGCTTGCACATTGGCCATCAAACCATTTTGCGTTCTGTTTGTCAAAATGCTCAAGATCAGGGTTTGCAATCAGTTTTGCTCACTTTTTACCCGCATCCTAGGCAAGTACTTTTTCCGGAACAACCCTTGGCGCTCCTTCAAACCCAAGAAGAAAAATTAGCCAAACTTGAAGAACTCGGTCTTGATCATGTCGTTATTCTAGAGTTCTCTGAGGCTTTTGCACAGCTCAGTGCAGCGCAGTTTGTTCAAGAGGTCTTGATTGACGGTTTAGCGGCACACACCGTTATCATTGGCTATGATCATCAGTTTGGTCATGACCGACAAGGTAATCTTGAATTTTTGCGCAGCTATGAGGCTAAAGGAAATTTCAAAGTTCAAGAAATACCTGCTGCACAAATCGATGAGGTTTATGTGAGTTCTTCAAAAATTAGAACGGCAATACAAGCGGGTCAAATCGAGTTGGCTAATGCTTATTTAGGCAAACCTTTTCAGATCTCTGGCTTTGTTTCAAGAGGTCTACAAAATGGCCGCACTATTGGTTACCCAACGGCTAATCTCAACCTGACTGAATCTGATAAAATTTTACCAGCTGATGGCGTCTATGCTGTTTCAGCTACTGTACAAGGCGAGCTCAGACACGGCATGATGAATATTGGGTGGCGACCAACCATCCAAGAGGCCGAAAAAACTCGCAAACTAGAGGTGCATTTCTTTGATTTTACTGCCGACATCTATGAGGCATACATCGCACTTAGTTTGCATACAAGAGTTCGTTCAGAACAAAAGTTTGAAAACTTAGCAGCACTTAAAGCGCAACTCCAACAAGACGAAAATACGGTTCGCGCTTACTTTATTGCACAATAATTTTCTCGATCACTCTTTGCTCAACTCCTGCAAGGGTCAACTCTAAAAAATAAACTCCAGGCGCTAAATTTTGGGAATCGAGTTCAATCTTCAACCCACTATCTTCTCCTAATTTGATTTTTTGACCATACTGATCGAAGCACGCCATCTGCTGTATTTCTTTGGAGCTTTCTATGCTAATTTTGTCTGAAGCTGGGTTGGGAAACACGCGTAGGTCATGACTTGAAATAGGATGGGTTGAAGTAAGATTTTCATTGAAAAACAGGATATTATCTACAAAGACAACGCCACTTCCTGCTGGAGAGCCCGAAAGGATCAATTGTGCAAAATGTGCCAAACTATTGAGGTTACTAAACTGTGTCAAAGGTAGTTCTAGCGTATTCCATGTTTGAGCTACCGGCTGAAAACTGAGTTCACTCTCGCTGTCGTCACCTCCGGCATATTGCCCGTTGGCTCCAAAATCGACCAATTTTACTTTAAACGGGTCCATGTTTGCAGTCCAGTAGTCCATTCTGAAATGTGTCATATCCGTTAAATTCAAAATATTTGGCCCCACCGTTTCGATACCTGCAAAGTTCACAGAGCTGTAGCGCTTGGTATCGTTTCCTTGAATTTGAAGGTCAGTAACCTGTGCTTGAGACCACGGCGCTTGCCAGGTATCTACGGTAACTTCATTGTAAGGATTACTAAATAATGCAATGACCGCCGCTGCTGGATAAGTAGGTGTGGGTGCAGCTACCATTGGCGCCAAATTTTGTGTGCCATCTTGGTTGCTAAACTTGATATTATCGATGTAGCAAATATTATTGTCTGAACGCTGAGTAAAATCTGGAAACACAATAATTTGGTCAATACCAGTAGATGTGGGCGCATTAATAACAGCCGTAAAGTTAAAGGTCAGTTCTTCCCATTGATTCACCAGTGTATTACTTACAAGTATTTCACCCGTTGAGCCACCAGCAGGTGTGGCGAATTTCAAACCCACGGGGCTTATTGAAGTCTTGTACACCATCATTTTGATTTGACAATTGGCGGCTGTAAGGTTGAAAAGCCCGATGCCTTGCCCATGAACCGATTCAAAGCCAGCCCAGGGTGCTCCAGTCACGAGTGCCGTGAACTTTGCTACAGTACTAGAAATATTGACACCACTAGGGTTCGGGTTGGCGACAATTTCTAATGCGGGGTTTGAGCCGTTTTCAAAAGTTGTCCATTGCCAATTGGCACCATAACCAGCAGCTTCAAAGTCAATGGGGCCGGCCTGTGAAAAAGCCAAACCAGACCAAATGGCCAGTATAATAAGCGATAAAAATTTCATGATTTTAGTATAATAGTAGGTTTAGATATTGTTAAATGTACAATAATTAATCAACAAACGCGCTTTGCAAGTATTTTTATACTTTCGCTAAATGACGAAATGCCTGTACATTTTATTATTCTTGTTAAGCAGCCACACAGCTCTTATCGCACAAATGATTCAATGGAAAGACGCCCTACAAGCAGATCCTAATTCTGTTAGAGCTTTGGACTGTTCAGGACTCAAATGGGATAGTCTTCCTAAAGAAATTTTTCGGTTTGTCAATTTAGAAGAACTGGATCTTTCTAAAAATAAGTTACAAGATTTACCGGATCAATTTATCGTATTTAAACAGCTCAAGCAGCTTAGCTTAGGAAGGAACAAACTGGCAGTATTTCCACTAGAGCTTTGTCAACTCCAAGCGTTAGAAGTATTGCACCTAGACCGCAATTTCATCACGAAAATCCCTTTGCAAATTAGCCAACTACAAAAACTGCAAGCACTGGATTTATATGCCAATGCAATAGAAGATTTTGGTGAAGGATTATTTGCATTAACTCAATTAAAAACACTTAATATAGAAGGCGTTATGTACGGCACTGTTTTTGCCAAAGGCTTGCTTGCAAAATTACCGCAAACAAAAGTCCTGATGGACCCTCCTTGTAAGTGCCTCGATTAAACAATTAAGCAAAATTCACGAATGGCTTTACTCCGAACGCTGGTTATCTGGCTACTCAATCATCCACAATATGTCTTGGGTCTTCTAGGTCTAGGAACTTTGGTGCTCATCTTTACCAAGAAAAAATGGCAGCGTAAAAAACCCTATTTACCATGGTTATTGGCATTGGTTTTCATAAGCTACATATTTGTTTTTATCCGTTTTTATGACCGCATTGAAGCCTTGCGTCCGGTATTAAAGAACAACACACAAGAAAACTTAGAAGAAAGCGCCATTGCTGATGACCAAACTTATTGTTTTGGTTTAGATGTTTCTCAATATCAGGGTGAAATTAATTGGGATGAATTATTACTTACCAAACACCCCTTGCGTTTTGTATTCATGCGGTCTACGATGGGTAGTAATGGCCTAGATGAACGCTATTCAGAGAATTGGTCTGAGGCCAAAAGAGTTGGTCTTAAAAGAGGCGCATATCATTTTTACCGACCTTTTCAGAACTCTACAGAACAAGCAAAAAATTTTATCAGGCAGGTCAAGCTTGAAGCGGATGATTTACCGCCTGTACTCGACGTCGAAAGAACCTCTCCCTTTGGCCAGGACAATCTGCGAGAAGGCGTGCGCAATTGGCTTCGCATCATTGAAAAACATTACGGTGTCAAGCCAATTGTTTATACAGGCAGGCACTTCTATGAAAAACACCTCAAAGGCAGTATCGATGCTTATCCTTTATGGGTGGCCTCTTATGGTGAACACCACAAAGTGGAGCATTTGCCGTGGAGTTTTTATCAGTTTTCCGAAAAAATGACTGTTCATGGCATTTCACGAAATGTAGATGGTAATTTCTTTAAGGGAAGCTTAACGAATCTTCGTAACTTCGGAAGATGAAATTACTCGAGTTTATTTTTCATTTAGGCGTCTTATTCGCAGCCTATAATTTCATTTGGTTTTTCATTGAATTGATTGTAAAGGCTTTGCGCGGGATTCAAGCCCCAACATTGGCTGAAACCTATATAATCAAAGCACTGAAATATTTGGTTTTGACCAATATTACCTTTGTATTTTGTATTGATTACGCTCGTCTTGAACCTACTTATGTGGTAGACGCTCAACGTCTTATAATTGGCGGAATTATTTTGCTTACTTATTTGTTAGGCAAGATTCAAAAGCAACAGCAAAGATCACAATTTCTTGGAGGGTTCAATATGCCTCAAACCAAGCAAGTATATTCTTTACCACTTGAAATAACTTTGTTGTTCTTGGTAACGGTCGAATTGATCTTGCTTTATTTTTTCCCGAATTTTGCTGAAAATGCATTGGCTAATTGGTTTGAAAACAATATCGACAGTCTAGAAAAAGCTTTTCTTTTGGGCTTCATTTTTAAGGTCATTGGTTTCTTTTTCTTAATCGGAATTTTCTTGAAATTACTCAACACGATCAATGTGGTGCTTTCTGGAAAACCACTCTTTGTATCCATGAGCAATTTTTCACAAGGCCCAGCCGCTCAGCAAGAAACAGAAGAACAGTTCGCCGACTACGAAGAAGTCCAAGACGAGCAACTCAACGAGCCCAAGAACTAACATGGATTACAGCTTGCCCAAGAAATACAAATTATGCAGCCTCAAGAAAATTGAGCAGCTATTTGCTACGGGCAACTTGATCAAAGCTTTTCCTATTCGCATCCTGTTCATTCTCGAAGAAATCGCTCTACCTAACAACGAGCCTGAAGCCCCTTTTTTTCAAGTATTATTTTCGGCTCCAAAACGCAAGTTCAAACATGCCCACGACCGAAATTATATCAAACGGGTCATGAAAGAAATTTTACGTCATCAAAAACCCGAACTTGAGGCCTTGCTCGCCGCGCACAATAAAAAACTCATTTTTTCGATAACTTTTGTCGGCGCCGAACGTCCTGACTACAAATTTTTGGAACAAAAATTAGGAAAAGCCATCCAACTACTTCTATTAGAACTCAAATCAAACGCATGAAAAAATTCATATTTATCCTCGTCCTTTTACTGCTCAATATTAGCTTTAGTAAGGCACAAAGCAATTCTTTTGAAACGCTCAAAAGCCTCGAAATCATGGATCAAATCTATGAGCACCTCGAGCTGTATTTTGTCGATGAAACTAAGAATGGTCAGCTTGCTAAAACAGGTATCGATGCCATGCTCAAAGAGCTGGATCCTTATACGGTTTATTACCACGAGTCAAACATTGAAGATTATCGCCTCATGACTACCGGCCAATATGGTGGCATTGGCGCCCTGATTCGTCAGATCGGTGACTTCAGTTACATTTCTGAGCCATACGAAGGTAAGCCCGCTCAAAAAGCTGGGCTTAAGGCAGGTGACAAAATTGTAAGTATTGACGGCAAAGCGATGGCAAAAAAGTCAACTGAGGAAGTTTCAGATGCGCTTAAAGGGCCCAAAGGCACTTCTTTTGAACTTGTTATTGAGCGAGCAGGTGAAGGCAAAAAGAATTTCCAAATTACCCGTGACGAAATCAAATTGCCGGATGTCCCTTATTTCGGAATGCTCCGTGAGAATGTCGGGTATATTAAACTCAACTCGTTTACCCAAACAGCAGCGTCAGATGTGAAGTCAGCCATTGAAAAATTGCAAGCGCAGGGCATGAAAGAACTCGTGCTTGATTTGCGCGGCAATGGTGGTGGTTTACTAATAGAAGCGGTTAAAATTGTTAACTTTTTCGTCCCAAAAAATCAATTGGTGGTTACTACAAAAGGCCGAGTTCAAGAAGAAAATCGTACTTACAAAACGCTAGAAGAGCCCTTTGCTCCGAATATGCCGCTAGTAGTGCTCATAGACGGAGGTTCTGCTTCGGCTTCAGAAATTGTGGCAGGAAGCCTTCAAGACCTCGACAGAGCCATCATTATGGGAGAAACAAGTTTCGGAAAAGGTTTGGTGCAACGCACCTATGACCTCAAATATGGATCAAAAATTAAAATCACGATCGCCAAATATTATACGCCTTCTGGCCGTTGCGTACAGCGCCTAGAATATTACGACAAAGAAAACGGCCAAAAGCCAAAAGAAGTAGCAGATTCTTTACTGAAGACTTTCTACACGAAAAACGGCAGACCCGTCATTGATGGCCGTGGCATTGAACCCGATTTAGAGGTCGAACTACCAGACTTGAGCAGACTCTCAGCAATGTTGCTCGTCAAGCACCACATTTTCAATTTTGCCACCCAATACACCCAACAACACCCAGAAATTCAGGCGCCAACGCTCTTTAAACTTTCTAGTCAAGACTACGCCGACTTCAAGAAGTTTGTATTAGCCCAAGAGAATTTTGACTACACCACTGCTTCAGAAGAAGCCCTTAAGAAGATGAAAACAACTGCTGAAAAGGAGGGCTATTATCAAGATATCGCTGCTGACTACGAGCAAATGTTAATCAAGGTCACCCCTTCTAAAGAACGTGATCTCGATAAATTTGAACAAGAAATCCGCGAGTTACTTGAAGAAGAAATCATGACGCGCTACTACTATCAGGAGGGCAGAGCGAAGCATTCACTCCAGACAGACCCTGTTGTATTAAAAGGCATTGAAATTTTGCAAGCACCAAGTCAGTACAATACGATTTTGAAAAAATAAGCGTTAGTACTGCATGTTGCAACGTTGGTTCGGACCCAAAATCCACGCAAGAGTCCATTATTTTGTATTGCTACTTTTTGTTGTGGGTATAGCCTGCAGCAAATTCCTGATGTCAATGGGTTTGTTAGTAGGCGTTCTGAATCTTTTATTAGACGCCCGTTTTAAGCAATATTTCCGCCGCTGGACCGAAAACCGCCTTTTACATTTTGTACTGCTATTTTATTTTTTTTGCTGGCTGAGTTTATTGTGGTCCGCAAACTTATGGGAAGGTTTAGATCAATTGCGCAGGCTTACAACGCTTTTGCTTTTACCGCTAATCATTACTGCTAAACCGCTACCACAACCAAGAAAAATAAAGGGTTTGCTCAGCATTTTTTTAGCAGCGGTGGTCATAACCTCTTTAGTCAATAGCATTGCTTTTCATTTTTTCGCCAAACAACTAGAACTCATCGATATCAGACAAATGTCTTTGTTTGGCTCTCATATTCGTTTTGGTATTTTGGTTGCTTTTGCTTTTTCCCTTGCACTTCAACGCATCAAAGAAAACAAATGGTACTTTTTACTTTTGTTTTGGTTGGCATTTTACACCTATGAAAGTCAGGTCCTGACGGGTTATTTAGCCTTGTTTATAATCTTGTTTGGGCAGCTCATTTGGCGCTACTACTTGAAAGAAAAATTCATTCAGATTTATTTGCTTTTAGGCGCGGTGGCAATTGGCGTTGGTAGTATAGTTTTTTATCTGTCAAAGCCTATCGAATACCGAGAAACCTGCCCTATGAACCCCAATAGTTTAAAAGTGGCTTGGGCTCAAAAATCTAAACTTCCATTTGATGGGCAAGACCTCCGAGGCCAGCTGTTAGCAACAACTATAGAGCGTTATCTGCTAAGCAAAAATGGCTGTGCAAGTAAATACGGACTCGACAAATTAAGCGCTCAAGATATCAATTTCATTGAGTTGGGTTATGCCGATATACATGAAACAAAGGGAGGAATCATGGCCCGTTTGCACGGCTTGCGTTATCAAATCCATCATACAAGCAATCCAAATGACCATTCTTTATTGGAAAGATTGGCCTATTGGAAAACAGCCAGCGAAGTCATTAGCAATCATTTCTTTTTAGGAGTAGGTATCGGCGATACGAAAGATGCCATGCATGCGCAATACGACAAAGAACACTCAGAACTGCGTCTTGACAGAAGGTTACGCCCTCATAACTACTATCTTACTACTTGGCTCAATACCGGAATTATTGGGCTCATTTTACTATTTACACTGCTGTACTTCTTTCTCAAACAGCAATGGCAATATCGCCAACTACAAGGTTTTCTGTTTGGCTTGGTATTCGCCTTCAGCTTTTTAATTGAAGACGGTTTAGAAACCCAAATGGGCCTAACGATGTTTGCTTTCTTCTACGCATTCTACTCCCGCAGGGTGACAGCCTAACGTTTCTCTGAAAAATTGAGTAACTTCGCAAAGATGTCTATTGAAGTAAAAAATCTGTTCAAATACTACGGCGAGCAAGCAGCTGTTCGCGACGTCAGTTTTTCTGTCAAGAAAGGTGAAATCGTTGCCTTTTTAGGCCCGAATGGCGCCGGCAAATCGACTACCATGAAAATCATGACCGGATTTATCCCTGCCTCTGAAGGCGAGGTTTATATCTGCGGAAAAAAGGTAGATATCGATGGCCTTGAAACCAGACAAATCATTGGCTATTTGCCAGAAAATAACCCTTTGTACACAGACATGTATGTCCGTGAATACTTAGAATTTGTTGGCCGCATTTACAAAATTAAAAACCTCAAAGCACGCGTTTCAGAAATGATTACTGCGGTAGGTCTTGAAGTAGAACAACACAAAAAAATTGGGATGCTTTCAAAAGGCTATCGCCAGCGCGTTGGTTTGGCTCAGGCTATCATCCATGATCCTGAAGTCCTTATCCTCGACGAACCTACCACGGGTCTTGACCCTAATCAGCTCGTTGAAATCCGTGAACTCATTCGCAATATTGGTAAAGAAAAAACGGTGCTACTCTCCACGCATATCATGCAAGAAGTGGAGGCGATCTGTGACCGCGTGATCATCATTTCTAAAGGTCAAATTGTCGCCGATGACAAAGCCAGTGCGCTCCAACAAGAAATCGAGCATCAAACTGTTTATGTTGAATTTGACACTGTAGTGAGTAAAGCGCAGCTTTCAAAAATACCAGGTGTACAGCAAGTTGAAGCACTAGAAGGCGGTTGGTTACTCGGAACCAGCGCTACAGAAGACCTCCGCAAAGAAGTCGCCATGTTTGCCCAACAACAAGGTTGGTTAGTACTCGCTATGCGCATCGAACAAAAAACACTCGAAGAAGTATTCAAAGAATTAACAAAATAAAATGCCTACAAACTTTATTGAAGAACTCAAGTGGCGTGGAATGATCCACGACATCATGCCCGGAACTGAAGAAGCACTTTTAAAACAAGTTTCTGCAGGTTATATTGGTTTTGACCCGACGGCTGACTCTCTTCACGTAGGTCATTTAGTTCAGATCATGACGCTGGTTCATTTTCAGCGTGCTGGGCACAAGCCTTATGCTTTGGTAGGTGGCGCAACCGGAATGGTTGGTGACCCTTCTGGCAAAAGCCAAGAGCGCAATTTATTAGACGCAGAAACGCTGCAACATAACGTAGCTTGTGTCAAAAAACAACTTGAGGCCTTTCTCGATTTCAACTCGGGTTCTAACGCCGCTGAAATGGTCAACAACTACGACTGGTTTGAAAAAATGTCGTTTTTAGATTTCATCAGAGACGTTGGTAAGCACATCAGTGTCAATTACATGATGGCCAAAGATTCTGTTAAAAAACGTCTTGAAACCGGCATGTCTTTCACAGAATTCTCGTATCAATTGGTACAGGGTTATGACTTCTACTACCTCAATCAGCACCACAATTGTATTTTACAGCTGGGTGGCTCAGATCAATGGGGAAATATTGTAACAGGTACAGAGCTCATTCGCCGCAAAGCCGGTGGAGAGGCTTACGCTGTTACTACACCACTTATTAAAAAAGCAGACGGCACCAAGTTTGGTAAAACAGAAAGCGGTTCAGTTTGGCTTGATCCAGAAAAAACGAGCCCTTATGCCTTTTATCAGTTTTGGCTGAATGCTTCAGATACTGATTCTGCAAATTATATCCGCATTTTTACCCTCAAGTCTAAAGAAGAGATCGAAGCTCTAGAAGCCCAACATGCCGAGGCGCCGCATCTCAGGGTATTACAAAAAGCAATAGCAGAAGATATCACCACGCGTGTTCATGGTGCAGCAGCGCTGCAAACAGCCATTGCAGCAAGTAATATTTTATTCGGGAAGTCAACCGCTGATGACCTTCGTTCTTTATCAGAGAAAGATTTCTTTGCCGTTTTTGAAGGCGTCCCGCAAGCCAGTGTCAGTATTTCAGACTTTCAAAACGGCTTAAGCATCGTTGAAGCCTTAGCTGCCAAAACAGGCTTTTTAAGTTCGAATGGTGAGGCGCGTCGCGAGCTCAAATCAAATGCTGTTTCAGTCAACAAAGAAAAAGTTGCTGAAGATTACATCCTGAGCACCAAAGATTTAATCAATGACCGCTATGTCCTGCTTGGCAAAGGCAAAAAGAACAATTATATTTTAAGAGTAGAGTAAGTTGCTGCTTGAAAAAGGCTCAGGAAAGCGACTTGAAATTTCTATTCTCTAATCATTCCCGACAATGACAAATCTTTGTTTGTTATTGCCAATTTGAATGAAATATAAGCCTCCTGGGAGGTGCTGAATACGAATAGCCTTGATGACTTCGTTCATCACTTCTTTTTCTATTAAACTTCCGTCAGTTTTCAAGATCTTCAACTCTTCACCAATTAAACTCGGTGAAATTTCAATATTAACAACCTCATTGGCAGGATTTGGGAATACTAAAAATTCCTGATTGTCTAGGTTTGCTATACCAGTGAAATCTAGTGTGAGGTTGATTGTCAGCAAAGAATCGCAACCCGCAGCATTAGTCAAGACTTGCGTGTAGGTTCCGGAAGCCGTATAGGTTTGTCCGTTTATTGTATAGCTGTCTATGGCACTTACATTGATACTTGCGCTACTTGCGTCATTTACATTCACCCAAACGGTATCGGTACTAACACAACCTTCAGGGCTCGCACCAGTTAATACATAATTGTTGCTGGTTTGCGGCACAAAAGGAATGCCATCGGCAACACCATTATTCCAGTACATGAAAATTCCACCAAATCCTGTTAACGTGACTTCTTCCCCAAAGCAGATATCTTGATCGGGACCTGCATTCAAATCCGGTAAATTCCCGTAGTTAAGGACCAATGTATCGCTTCCATAGCAACCATCGTTACTCATTCCAGTAACAATATAAGTACCGTTTGAAACGGGCACAAATGGCACGCCATCTTGGACCCCGTTATTCCATTGTAAATTGACTCCGCCCAACGCATTGAGAGTTACGGATTGCCCTTGACAAGTGTAAACATCTTGCCCAGCATCAATATTTGGAATCGCGTTTACGATGACCTCTAAGCTATCTAGTGCTGTACAACCTGCTGCTGATGTTCCACTAACAATAAATGTACTTGTGGCGTTGACTTGAAAGCTTTGCCCATTGGAAATACCATTATTCCAAGTATAATTCTGAGCACCCGTTGCATTGAGTAAAATAGAAGCACCGCCACAAATCACGGTGTCGTTACCAGCATTTACAATTGGCAACGGATTGAGTGTAATTAACAGCGAATCCTTGGCAATACAACCCTGTGGACTCATTGCAGTTGCCGTATAATAACCTCCTTGGGTAGGTACAAAAGATTGGCCGTTAGTAACATTATTATTCCAGATATAAGAACTTGCTCCTGTGGCAGACAGCGTAATACTACTACCTTGACAAACGGTTTGATTTGCACCAGCATCTATACTAAATTGTTGTAGCAAAACATCGGTTTGGTCCCAAGCAGAACAGCCATTTGTATTGATTCCAGTCAGGGTATAGGTTTGATTAATACTTGGAGTAAATGTTGTTCCATTCGCAATGTTTGGCGACCAAATATAGGTGTTAGCCCCAGTACCATTCAGCGTAACTGTCCCGCCATTGCAAGCATATAAATTAGGACCTGCATTTACGGTTGTAAGAGAATTAGAAGCAGTAAACAAGTCATTAATTTCACAAGTAGTCAAACAACGGTTCCAGATACCAATGTCATCAATTTTTCCGTTGAAGTAATTGCCTCCAATACCTCTGCCGATATAAAGTGGAAGTGTTGTACTTGTGACCCCAGTATGCGTGAAATTAGTGGTAGCAACCAACACATTATCTTTGTATAAGGTCATTACCCCAGCATTATAAACCATGACAATATGTGTCCAGACATTGGTGGTACTTGTACTTTGAGCCCAAAACCATGCAGCTTGTTGTTTATTGGTACCAAACTGCATATTTGTTGCACCTGTCTGAAAAATCCAAATAAAATTGTTTGCCGCATTTGTGGCATGCATGATCGGAATCCCTACGATAGAACTTGTATTTCTATTATGCCATAAAGAAACTGTAAATGTTGAAGTTGGATTGAAAATGAAGTTTGGTGTATTGTTAATCAAGTACTGGGTACTTCCATTAAAGCTAAATGCAGCATTTGCATTATTAAAACGATCAGTAGTCGGAACAGCACCATAGTTTGTTAAACTATTTGCGTTGCTATTTGCATCGTTGCCATTACCGTCAAGTGGAAAGTAAGAAAGAAGTCCGTAAACCGGCACATACGAAGGAATTTGTGCCAATACTTGCATGGAGATCAACAAAACTGAAATAAATATGAGTTTTTTCATGGTTTAGATTTGACACTAAGATAGGAAATTAGAAGCATTATTTGGTTATTTATATTGTGTGTTAATCAATGATTGAGTTGAAAGATTCGAGTAGAATAACTTTGTAATTTATTGTAAATCAAACTTTTTATTCAAAATAGGGTTATATTACTAACCTAAACCTACTACGTGCTGCTTGAAAACCAAGCTTTTGATTATGCCTTTTTAGGCATGGGCTGTGCCAATTCATTACTTGTAATGGCTTTGCACAAGCGTGGCTTGTTAAATTCTGCTCAGATTTTAGTGCTTGAACCTGCACAAAAAGTGCGTAATGACCGCACTTTTTGCTTTTGGTTGAGTCCTGAAGAATTACAAGATGCTGGGCTTGAAAAATTAATTAGTCATAGTTGGGATAAAGTCAGTTGCAATGGGCAGCCAGCTCAGGCATTGAATCACAAAAAATACTATTATTTACGTGCAGAGGTGCTGTTTGAGCATGTCCAAAATTTACTAATTGAAGTCGGAGCAACCTGGCGTCATGAGGTGTTTAACGGAGAGCCACAACGCTTAGCAAAACACGTATACGACTCTAGGCCACCTCATTGGGAAGCTTTGTCAAAGGATCAAGAATTGATTCATCAGAGTTTTTTTGGCTGGCTCATCCGGACTAAAGACCCAATTTTTGACCCATCTACCTTTACAATGATGGATTTCAACATCGAGCAGCAAGGGCAAACTCAGTTTATGTATGTTTTGCCATTTGATGCGCATACTGCGCTCCTTGAACCAACCAGATTTAGCCCTGATAAACTATGCCAAACCAATGCTACAGCATTACTAGATGCTTACTTGGCATCTTATCAAACTACCTTTGAAATTCTTGAAACAGAACAGGGTTGTATACCGATGTGTGCGGCAAGTTTTGAAAGTCAGCAAGCGCATACAAATGTACTACCAACTGGAGCGAATGCAGGCAAATTAAAGCCCAGTACAGGCTATTCTTTTGTTAGAAATTTGCGCGACGTAAATCAGTTAGCAGAATCTCTGGTACTGAATAAGAATTTTCAACGTAAAAAAGTCGGTGCACGATTTGCGTTTTATGACCGTTTGTTACTAGAAATATTACATCGCACACCGCAGGTTGGCAAAGAAATTTTTGGTCGTTTATTTGCCCGAAATAAAGCGGTTGATGTCATGGCATTTTTAGATGAAGAAACCAATGTTTGGCAAGAAGTCAAGCTGATGTCGACGCTTCCAATACTTCTTTTTTTAGCTGCTGCGCTTCGTTATTTATGGCGCAGTTTGACAGCGCTTGTTAGCCCAAGTGCTGTGGCCTTGGGTACAGGTGCGCTGCTTTTGATCCTGAGTAAATTTGCGATTTTGGAATGGTTTGTACCATTCTGGATACTAGGTTTAGTGTTGGTAGGCATTCCTCATGGTGCCCTTGACCATCTACATGTCCTTAAAGAACTCAGTTTTGCAAAGCTATTCGTCTATGTTGTCAAGTATTTGTTTTTAGGGGCGCTTATGTATTTTTCATGGTCTGTGTCCGCCCCCTTGGCCTTGATTTTGTTTCTCACGTATTCCGCATGGCATTTTGGTGAAGCTGATCTCAAATTATGGACACCAAATGCCAATTGGCCTGCAATTTTTATTTGGGGCTTCTATGTGCTTTCCACGCTCTTGTTGTCTCATTTTACGGAGTTAGTAACCATACTTGAAAGCATGCAAATAGCATTGCCAACGGGCTTTATTGCTGCAATGAACACATATGGCTTCGCTTTTACATATTTTGCTGTCATTGTTGGCTTACTTTATTTATGGCGGCTTCCCTTGAACGGTGTTTTTTGCTCACTTGTCTTGTTAGTCATTGCCGCACAGCTTCCTTTGTTGGCTGCGTTTGGCTTGTACTTTATCTTTCAGCACAGTATCAATGGTTGGCAGCAACTGAAGTTGAGCCTTCAAATGACTAATACACGGCTTTGGATGCATGCTTTGCCTTTTACACTTGGAAGTATCTTGATCTTTGGGGTTTTATATTATTTTGACATTCCGGTAAATTGGGGACAAGCTTTTATTTTTCTTTCGGCCCTTAGCTTTCCACATGTGCTTTTAATGCATCGCATTTACAAGTGAAATAAGCGCTTCCTCGACTTGCAAAAATCGCAACTGCTCAAGTTGTATTTGTGAAATCAAGTTATGTTCCGGCACTGAAGTGTTCTATTTTTGAAGGAATGCAATTAAATATGCCCTCATGAAGAACCTGCTTTGTGCTTTGTTACTTTTTTTAACTTGCCACTATTTTTCAGCTCAGTCGATATTATTCAGTAATATCCAATATAAGAAGCATTTCCCTACTGAAGAAAATTGGGAGTTCCTTAAACTGAAGCAAACGGATAGTATAATTACTTGTATGAAATTTTACTTTCAGTCAGATGACACGCTTTATTTTCGTGAGTATCCATCTGAACGCATCCACAAAATAAGTAAGCAAGACCTCCAAGAAATACCTTTTGCGATTGGAAAGGATTATCATTTTGCAAAACGCAATCAAAACTTAAATGCCGCGGCACTCAAGCCAAAAATCTTGCTCGGCCTTTCAGCTGCTTCTTTGGCAGGAATTGTTATCGATTTTGCGCAACCCAATCCAATATTCCTCGAATTTGGTCAAGTCTATTTCTTACCTGTTTTGTTTTTAGCAAGCTATGCCCAAGCAAAAAAGCTAGATCGTTATTTGAATTATTATCAAACTGCTGAAAATCAAAAATTCTCTAGGCCAGTACAATTACAACCCGAACCACAAAGGAATCTCCCTGAAGAATTGGCAAATCAGTTAAATTCAGGTACAAACCAAGCTATTTCACCTGAACAAAACTCAATACCGGTAAAGTCGATTGCATCTCAAGACAATTTAGTGAATTCCGGGGGTACAAATATTTCTGACGCGTATCGAAACGGAACGCAAGGGGTAGCCGAAGCACAAATTTTACGCACTAAATCGGGCTGTGTTTATAAACTTTCTGATTTTTATTTTCAATCTGATGGCTATTATTATGTCGGAATTGAAGAGTATCCAGGCACTTACCGTATAGCAAAATCAGAGGTTTCTGAATTAAATGGTGTAAATAAAATTGGTAGGGATCGCCAATTTGCAAGAAAAAAAGCCGTCGTGGCTTCTGCTAGGTTCGGTAAGGTAATGGGTGTATTGTACGGAATTGGAGGAACTATAATTGGGTCCGCAATTGTGGGTTTTGCAACTTATAGTGTGCCTGGCGCTGTTTTTGGCGGCATAGGATTAGGCATACTACCGGCGGCATTAATTATTTCGAATAGTAACAAGACCATTGAATACTACGAAATGTTTAAAATCGCCCCTCGTATATCTTGTGTAAACTAAGGTTTTAAT
This sequence comes from uncultured Lishizhenia sp., assembly GCA_964590425.1. Taxonomy (GTDB): domain Bacteria; phylum Bacteroidota; class Bacteroidia; order Flavobacteriales_D; family Crocinitomicaceae; genus UBA952. Next base: position 55,574 of record CAZPWB010000006.1, read on the forward strand.
TAATCGACAATAAAAGGGTAGTGCTTGTCTTGAATTTCAAGGATATAAATGCCAATTCGTAGACTTTCTAAGGTGATTTTTGAATCTTGCACAATGCCATATTGTATGCGTTCACCTAACATAGAATGAATGACAAACGGTAGTTCATTTTTGACATCTTTGATGAAAAGCTTACCTGTACTTTTTACTGGGTTAGGATAAATAGAAAGTTGCTCACTGAGTTCTTGCAATCCACTGTCGTCAATGGTAACATTGATCGTTACGCTGCTATCACAACCAAAGCTTGATATAAAAAACTGCGTGTAGCTTCCTGAAGTAAAATACTCAATATTGTTCCAAGTAAATACATCCAATACTATTGTATCTAATATAATTGATTCAATAGGATGAATGGTAAGGTTAAGTGTAGTGATAGAATCACAGCCTGACACACTCTGAGCAGAATCAATGTAGATGCCAGATTGGAAAAAACTTTGGTTATTCCAGGCATAGCTACCACAAGTTGCTTCTGTCAGATTCACTTCAATGTTATTGGCTATCGAGAGGTTTAAAACAACCACAGAGTCACAACCATGAATGGTTTGTCCTGAGTAATTATAAGAACCACTTTGCGTATAGGTTTGTCCGTTCCAGGTGTAAGCATTGCAGGCACTAGTGCTAATAGTTTGTGAACTTGCTTGGTATTGTTGCAGTGTTATACTTACTGGGCCACTTTGTCCACAATTATTTTGGGCTAAAACACTGAGCGTTCCGGTCTGAAAGCTCGGCCCAAATAGTAAAGAGATATTGGTTCCGGTACTACTCCCAGTACTGCCATTTGGGGTAGTCCAGACATAAGAGCTAGCACCGTTTACAGCATTAATAAAGAAAGCTTGCCCTGCTGCATTATAACAAAAACTGCTGCTGCCATTAATAGTACTCGGAGCTGCTGGCGCGTTATTTACCGTTGCAGTTACTGCTAATCTGGATGTTGATTCCAAACCGTTAACCGTCTGAGAAGCATAATAGATAGTACCATTAACTAAAGTTGTTGAAAGCGGTAGTGGTGAACCACCATTTGCAACTGCATACCACTGAATAGAAGTTCCGCTAACTGCTAATTGAGCTACTGTAGCACCACTACAAAACGTCTGGTTTGGTTGCCCTGTAGGTGCAGCAGGCGGAGTTGGTGCTGTAATGAGCGTAAACGTTGCCAGCGCAACACCTCGGTTTGAACCTCCGTGATTACTGTAGCTGAAAGAACTACTACTTGCTCTGGCCCAAATTAAACTGATATTACTCGGGATACTATTAAACGTATAGTCGTTGGCATCATTCGTATTGAGTGCTCTAGTGGCAATAATGGTTCGGGTGGTACCAACTACAACATCTGAACTGATGGTCCAGTTTTGTTGAGGATCCGTAACCGGTGCCGAGAAACCAGTTAGTTTGGCATCAAATGCACTGAGTGTACCAGCACTGTGAGCTGCAACAACATCGGTGCCATTTATCATGCTACCGGCATTAAATCCTAAAGCAAACCAACGACCTGCTGGTCCTGTAAGTGTCAATGTAACTTGTGTGGTAATATCAATTTTTGCCGTCATGGCTAAACCAGCAGTGGTGCTTAAATTAATGACCCCGGTGGTATAGGTTTGCGCTTGGATACCTGTCCAAGAAAATAAAGAAATGAGAACAAAAAGTAACTTATTTTTCATATGTCTGAATGAGTTGATTCAATTTTTCATCATTAAAAAACAACATGAGTTGTGAAATAGTTCTTCCTTGCGGATCCAAAATATCTAAACGTGCTCCTGCAGTCAATAGTTGCTCTATTTGCTCATAGCGGAGTAAATTAATAGCCAAATGAAGTGGATAACCTAGTGTTTCAAACTGACAAGTATCATTCACATTGACACCACGCTCAATGAGTAATTGTAGCATGCGTGCATCGGCTTTGAAAATTACGCCATAAATTGGCGAGCCTTCTTTGAAGCATTTTGAAGGATCAGCGCCTGCATCTAAAAGCGCAACAGCAACCTCATACCTTCCTCGGTAGGTAGCTAATAAGAGTGGTGTGAAGCCACTCTCAGATTGAAGTTCTAGGTGCTCGGGGTGCTTTTTTAGATGTTTTTGCATTTCTTTTCCGCTGCCATTTCTCGCAATATCGAAAACATCTTGTGCGCTCACATGAAGTTGAAAAAGTAAACAAATAAGAAATAACTTATACATCAATCAAATTAAAATTACAAGACGCGAATTGCAGTCCAGAGCATTGCACCAACCAACATCATTTTTAGGCCAGTCCCGAGTAAAAAACCTAAAAACGCACCTTTTGCCGACTGCCAAGCGTCCTGATTATTTCTGCCAGAAATGAGTTCACCAAGATATGCGCCAATTAAGGGGCCAAGAAAGATGCCCCAAGGTCCGGCAAATAAACCAACTAAAACACCAGCCGTGGCACCCCACTGACCCGCCTTACTTCCTCCAAATTTTTTAGTGGTCCAGCTTGGTAGTAAATAGTCTAATACTAATAGCAATATGGAAAGGAAAGCATAAATCCAAAGTAGCTCATTAGAGACGACATGCTTACCCAAGAAATGAATAATTAGCAAACCAATAAATGAGATTGGAGGCCCCGGCAAAATGGGTAAAAAACTACCAATTAAACCGACAAGGAGCAAAACAAAACCGAGAAGTGTCCAAAGTAGTTCCATGCGTTAAATTCTAAAAATGGTAACTCAATTTAAATTGCCCTCCGGCAGTTTGGTAATTGAGTTTTGGATTAAAAAGATCATTAGTGATCATGCCGTGCTTGACTAATATTCCTTTATATAGCATGAATTCAAGGTTCCAATAGTGCTTGTCTTTTCCAATAAAAGACCAACCGTGCCCAACTCCTAGCAAATAACTTTGCACCATTGTTTCAAATGATTTTTCAAGGTAGTTCGACATAGGTGGCATTGTCATATCTGGAACTTGAAAGGTTTCTGTTGTGATCAAATTTTGCACACCTACCTGAATCGGGATATAACGCGCCACATCGGTCTTGTATGGGTCATACTGGAAGCGATACTGCGCAGAGATTTGATTGAAAGCCGTTGGGCCTCCAAGCGCTTTGATATCTAGATTGAGTCCTAAAAAATGCTGTTGGCGAAAGTACTTTCCTGCACCGATGCTCAGGCAAATAGGTGTTTCAAAATACATGCCGTTGCTATTACTCGAAAGATAATATTCATCTGGCGTAAAGCCCGCATCTATTCCCGCAAAAAAGGTGTTGAGTCCTATATTGAAATCCCACTCATCAACTTTGCGTGCCTTTACAAGTGTATCAATATTTCTTACGCGTTTTTGAAAACTACGATCTTCTTCAATGTACTCATACATCTCCTTCGACAAGTAATACATGCGCTGATATTCATCGCGGAAAGTAAGTACATAATTGGCATCAAGGGCAACTATTTTGCCATAAAGCACTTTGCCAGACTTCAAATGAACAACATCGTAAGTGACTGTTTGCTTTTTTGCTTGAGCAAGTGTAAATAGGGGTAAAAAAAGAAATAATATGAATAGCGCTTTCATAGATAAGGGATTAGTTCATCTTGAGAATTTTATAGCCGTAAGCACCAAGTGCCATTTGATTAGGAATGGTTTCAGGTTGAAGGCTCAATGCATTTTCAAAGCTACCAGTTAAAATAGGAGGCAAGTTGAAATTAATGGTAGTATTTCGCACGTTCACTAAGATGAGTAAATCTTTAGAACCGTAAGTTTTTTTCCAACAAACCAAATCGTTAGAAATTTGATAAGCAGAAATACTGCCTTTTCTAGCGCAATCATTTGCTAAATAAAATGCATTTAGTGCTTGATACGTAGCTAACATATCTGGATTTGCCGCCCAATTGATATTGCTATTAGAAAAAAATGGGGTGGTACCAGTTTTTCCGACTTCTTGACCTGTATAAAGGAGTGGCACTCCGCCAGAGAAAATATTCACAACACTTGCTGCAAGTGCACCATTTTTACCATTAAACAGACTCATTGGCGAGGCATCCCATGCTGATTCATCGTGATTAGTTGTGAATCGGATTTTTCCTTTGCCACTTGGCATGTTAAAGTACTCTGTTTGATGACTTGTTGTCAAGGTATTTGTTGAGCTACCGCTCCAAACATTTTTAAGCGCACTATAGAAATTCCAACCATATGTAAGGTCAAACCCAGCTTGGTAATGATCAGTTCGAACACCTTCTGCTAGCATCAGAATGTCTCTGTTCGGAATACCTCTTAAAGCGCTAATGGCATCTTGCCAAAAATCAAAGGGCACACCGTCCGCGTAATCACAACGAAAGCCATCAATATTGGCTTCAAGCGTCCAATATTTCATGGCATCAATTTGTGCATTGCGCATTGCCACCTGATCAAAATTGAGGTCGGCGACATCGTTCCAGTTGGTTCCTGGTGGTATAATAATTTGCCCCGCACTGTTTTTACTGTACCATTCAGGGTGCTCGGTAATCCAAGGATGATCCCAAGAAGTGTGGTTAGCTACCCAATCTAAAATGACAGCCATCCCAAGTGCGTGTGCTTGATTTGTAAGTTCACGTAAATCATCAAGCGTGCCATATTCCGGGCTTACTTTCGTGTAATCTTTGACGCAATATGGTGAATTCACGCCATTTGTTGTGCCTTGTTCATAGATGGGCATGAGCCAAATGACATTCGTGCCAAGATCTTTGATGTGCTGAAGTTTTGAGATCACGCCTTGTAGTGTTCCTGCTGCAGACTGCGCTCTTAAATTGACTTCATATATGATAGCTTGGTCAACATTTGGAACAGACGCAAGCGGCACTCCGTATTGCTGTGGTCCGCTTGGAGCAGGTGGTACGATGGGATCGTCACCACAAGAAAAAAGGCCAAGTAGTAATAATGCACTCAAAAAGTAAAGGAGCTTCATACTTCAAAAGTAACCATAAACCGCTTAATTTTACACTGTGGCGGTATTCAGAACTATTCAAGAAACATCAGAGGGTTTTTATAAAGAAAAAGGCTCTAAATTTTTGGCCTTTGCCGTTCCTGTTACCTCTGAAGATGAAGTGAAAGCTTTTATCGCACAAAAGCGCAAAGAACACCATTTGGCGGTGCATGTTTGTTCGGCTTTTAGACTAGGTGCAGACTTAAAATTATACCGTTCTTCTGATGATGGAGAACCTTCCAATTCTGCCGGACCACCAATCTTAGGGCAAATTCAAGCATTTGAACTGACCAATATTTTGATAGCAGTTGTTCGTTATTATGGAGGAACAAACTTAGGAGTTGGCGGTCTCATTACAGCCTACAAAACAGCAGCTAAAGCAGCATTGGAAAATGCACAGATCATTGAAAAGGAAGAAATGGAGCTTTTTGAATTGACCTGTACTTATGAGCAGATGCCGAAGGTGATGTCTTTTCTGAAAAAAGAAGATGTTGAAATTCTTTCTCAACAAATGGATCTACAATGTGCATTTCGATTGCATCTTATCTTGTCAAAAGCACCACACCTCAAAGAAAGACTGCAAGAGCTGATCGGCTCTTGAGCAATGATTGGGCATAAAAAAAGCCCTCGCGAAAGGGCTTTTCATATTTTTTACAGTAACTTACATCTTGATAATGATGAATTCAGTTCTTCTGTTGAGTTGGTGTTCAGCTTCTGTACAAGTTGACTTCACAGTTCCTTCACAGCCACAATCATTCAAGAGTCTTGATTCGCCGTATCCTTTTCCGTAAATGCGTTCAGGATTAATGATGCGTTGCTTGATGTAGGCAGCAGATGCTTTTGCGCGATTTGCTGAAAGTGTTTCGTTGAATTTAACGCTACTGCGGCAGTCAGTGTGTGAACCAAGTTCAATGACCATTGTTGGGTTCTCGTTCATGACCTTGACAATTTTATCGAGTTCAACTGCTGCATCTTTGCGAATATTGTACTTTCCAAGGTCAAAGTAGATAGGTTTGATGCCGAGTGTTTTGGCGAGGTCACCACCTACAGCAACAGGAGTTAATGCAACATTTAATTTCTCGTGCAGGGCAATGATGCCTTCATTATTGATTTGTTCTTGGTAAGTCAATGTTTTGGCTAAATAACCTGAACAAGCCAATGAAATTTCATAAGCAAGCGTAGTTCCTACTTTCATGTCCTCAAGGGCTTGTTGCCAGGTACCAGCTTGGTCTGTAGTATTGCTAAATAAAACCGCTTTTGTCTTTAAATCTTTAATGACGATTTGAGCACCCGAAATAACGCTTTTGGTTTGCGCGTTAGTCAGTAACAACTGCAGCATGAATTCTGGTTGCTTCTCAAGCTTGAATACCTCTTGGTAAGCCTTCGCTTTTTCTGCAATAGCGATTGTTTTAGAGCTGCCTTTAAAGTTTTCTTTACTGACTTCAACAGTATACGATTTTCCTGGATCAAGCGTAGTATCAAATTGTCCTTTTTCATCAGCTGTAAGCGTTGCAATAACAACACCTGCTTCATCTTTGATGACAACAGTAGCACCTACCATGATTGCTCCACTTTGAGCATCCATAGCTGTTCCTTTGAAGGAAATAGGGAAAACAAATGCTTTAACGAGTTCAATACCGTAGATATCATCACCACCTTGACCACCTGTGCGGTTAGAGGCTACAAATCCTAAGTTCGAATTGTCAAAGAAACTTACGGCAAAATCATCAGCTTGTGTATTGATTACGGTTCCGGCATTGACAGCAGCAACTCCTAATTCAATAGGCGCCACAAAAATGTCTAGACCACCAAAACCTGGGCGACCATTGCTCGCAAAGAAGAAAAGGTCATTTAAAACCCACGGAAACATTTCGTCACCTTCGGTATTCACATGAGCACCTAAATTCTTAACTGCGCCAAATTTACCGTTGGCATCTAAGGCAACGCTGTAAATATCAGAACCACCAAAGCCACCCGGACGATCAGAAACAAAGTAAAGTGTTTTCCCGTCTGCACTAAGGACAGGGTGTCCGTTAGAATAAGCATCGCTGTTGATTGGCAATTCTTGACGGTCTGTCCAGATACCGTTTTTCCAGTAGGCGCGGTAAATTTTGAGATTCACCATTCCTGCTTGATTTGCGGTTCTGTTGTCTGCTGTAAAATACATCACTTGTCCGTCGGCACTGAAACACGCTGGCCCCTCATGCATTCCTGAATTCAAGGGTTTTTGAATGTATTTAGGAGCGTTATCGGTTTTGTCTTTTATGAGTTCAACGGTGTAGAGGTCCAAAAATTGATCGTTGTCGCCAGCCCATCTTGGATTACCCCAATAAGAAAAACGTCTTGAACTCACAATCATGGCTTCATTACGACCTGGGATTGGATACACACCAAAATCAGCATGATCCGTGTTGAGAGCTGTTTTTGCAATTTTGAAATGTGGCTCAGCGGACATTAATTTGGCTAAATAACCTGGGTCTTTTAAGAAAAGTTGCGCTCTTTTATCGATAGGGTTTGCAGCTGCAAATTGTTGGAAATAGGCATTGGCTTCATCTTGTTTGTTTTGACGCGCCAAGCAAAAGCCTAATTCATATAGTAATTGTGCATCTGCTTTTTGACCAATGAGTTTTTTGTACAGTTTTTCAGCTTTATCAAATTGACCGCAGAAGTTGTAAGAATAAGCCAGTTTTTTTTGCATTTCAGGACTGTCAAACTCAGAGCCGAGTACTCGCTCATAGCAACTAATGGCTTCGAAATAACCCTCTTTGTCAAAATAGAAATTTCCTTTTGCTAATTGACCACTTTGAGAAAAAGCCAAACCAGCATTGAATAGAATAAAAAGTATGAATAAATTTTTCATGGTTTTGCTTAAAAATATCTTGGTGATTTAATACCTGATTTGCTGTTTGCGAGGTCATAACTCAACATCAATTCAAAAGTACCGTCGTTGTATTTGCGTATTTCTGTGAGGCCGATTTCAGTACCAAGACCGATTCTGAAGGTAGGGGCAAGTTGATATTGTACAAATAAACCGCCAGCCGAATTCAAACGGTACATGGCGCCGATAAACACTTTTTCTTGCACAATAGCGGTCATGGCTGCATCTAAACTCAAAGGAGCACCTTCAGTAAATTTGGCCTGAATCATAGGGCGTAGTTTCAAGCTAGAGCTTGCCTTTAAAACTGTTCCAGCATTCACAAAGAAGTGACGCTTTTCAATATTTAAGCTTGTGCCGTCATAGCTGCTCTCGAAGATTTTTGGCGTACTTGCACCGAAAAACCAGTTTTTTGAATGATAGTAAACACCAAAGCCAAGATTTGGATTCACTTGGTTGCGCACATCTTTCATTAAGTTTGGATCATTTTCAGTGCTCGTATTGAGCCCACTTGAATTGACATTGATGACATTCATACCTGCTTTCAAACCAAAAGCTAATTTGGTCTGATTGCTAAATCTTAAGGTATAAGAAAAATCACCGTAAATCATGTTTTGGCTCAAGGGCCCGATCTGATCACTTACCATTGTCACACCCAAACCAACACTTTCATATGAAAGCGGAGAATGCATGCTGAATGTAGAAGTTTGCGGAGCACCTGTGAATCCGACCCATTGCTGTCTGTGTAGGACAGTCGCGTTCAGAATTTCATTGCTACCAGCATAAGCAGGGTTGACAAATAGTTGGTTATCGGCAAATTGTGTAAAATGTGCCTCTTGTTGCGCTTTAGCACTAAAAATACATGTGCTCGCAAGGATGATATATAGAATTTTATTTTTCATTGCTCTGTCAGTTTAGTTGCTTAGCGTTTGAGGTAAATATAGCCTTTGATTACGCCGTATTTGCTTGTTTTGGTATCCAGGATGTAGAAATAAGTACCAGTAGGAAGTTCATCCCCTCCGACATTCAAACTACTTTGAGAAGTACCATTCCAATCGTTGTTATAAGGGTCCGCGCTGAATACTTCGTTACCCCAGCGGTTAAAGATGATGATTGAAACACCATCTAAATTATTTAGCCCTTCAATAACCAAAGTCTCATTGACACCGTCGCCATCTGGTGAGAAAGCCTCTGGAACCTCGATAATTAGGTCGCAATTCGTGCCTTCTACAAACGGGTCACAAGGGTCTGTTGGGTCGTTGCCATTGGCATCCTCAGTTCCATTGGTTACGCCATCGCCGTCGCAGTCTAAACTTGCCCAAGCAGCACTCGGAGACATGGTTTGACTCGCTAGATTGTAATCACAAGGGTTAGCTGGGTTGGTTCCTTCTTGAACTTCTGTGTTGTCTGGAACGCCATCACCGTCTGTATCTGGATTATTCGGGTCAGAACCAAGGTCAACTTCAGTTCCGTTTGTTAGGCCGTCGTTGTCACAGTCAAGATTTTCCCAAGCAGTAGTTGGCGTCGTATTTTGACTTGCAAAAATCAATGAACAAGGGTCAGTAGGGTTAGTACCATCAGCAACCTCAGTACCGTCAAGAACGCCATCACCGTCAGTATCTGGATTGAATGGGTTCGTTACGGTAGTTACCTCTAGCTCATTGGAGAGACCATCGTTATCACAATCTAATGCTCCCCATGTTGAACTCACAGCCACCGTTTGGCTTGCCAATACTAATGAACATGGGTCAGAAGGGTTGGTTCCGTCTGCAACTTCAGTACCGTCAAGAACGCCATCACCATCAGAGTCAGGGTTAAACGGATCAGTTCCGAGGTTGATTTCAGTACCGTTGCTGAGGCCGTCGTTGTCACAATCTAAGCCCATCCAAGATACACTTGGCGTCAAAGACTGATTAGCAAAGATCAATGAACAAGGGTTATTAGGGTTTGTACCGTCAGCCACTTCAACGCCATCAGGAACTCCGTCACCGTCAGAATCTGGGTTCAATGGATCTGTTCCTAGTGCCAATTCTTGTCCGTTTGTCAGGCCATCGTTGTCACAGTCAAGGTTCAACCAAGCTGTACTTGGTGCAACTGTTTGGCTTGCAAAGATCAAAGAACAAGGGTTAGCCGGGTTGGTTCCGTCAGCTACTTCCGTGCCATCAAGTACGCCATCACCATCAGAATCAGGGTTAAATGGATCTGTACCAAGTGCCAATTCTTGAGCGTTAGTTAAACCATCGTTATCACAATCTTGGATTGGATCGTTTGCCGTACAAGGGTTTACAGTAATTACGAGTGTATCGTTAACGCAAATACCTGGTAAAGGTAATCCTTGGTCACAAATGGCTACTACTACCACATCGGTGCCAACAAAGTTATTGTTAGGGATGTAAGTGTAAGTGCCATCAGGGTTGATGACAATTGTACCATGGTTTGGTCCAGAAACTGGATTCGTATTTGCAAGTAGAGTGGTTCCATCGATATCAAAATCACCAGCATCGATCAAGTCTCCTGTTACACTTGAATTGTAAGCACAGTTTGCAACGTCGTCGTCAACAACAGGTGCGTCGTTTACGGCTGTAACAGTAACTGTGATCATGGCGATGTTAGATATCAAGCCATTGTTGTCACTTACTACATAAGGTTGGAAGGCTGTACCATTGAAATTCAAGGCTGGCACAAACTGAACCTGAGCACCAATAACTGTCCAAGTTCCCATGCCATTGGTTACCGTCGTTTGAATGCCTGGTAGGCTAGGGTTGAGGTCAATGGTGGCAGCTGAAAGTGTTCCGTCAATGTCAGTATCGTTTGTCAGAACAGCAATATTCACTGGCGTATCTTCAGCCGTTGTAGCATTGTCATTGTTGGCTATAGGCGCATCATTCACTGGGCTAACTGTTACTGTGACCGTAGCATCATCACAAAGAACTGGAGTACCGTTGTCACAAACTTGGTAAGTGAAAGTAGTTGTGCCAAAGAAGTTTGGTGCTGGGTTAAATGTGAGCTGGCCAGTGATCGGGTTAACTGTAACTGTACCGTTTGCTGGTGCAACCGTAATTGTTACACTTGCTGGGTTGATACCTTCAAGATCAGTGTCATTTTGTAATGCATTGATGAGAACTGGCGTGTCCTCTGAAGTGGTAGCAACGTCGTTGTTGGCAACTGGTGCATCATTGACACTATTCACTGTTATCGTTACAACTGCATCGTCGCATAATACTGGTGTACCGTTATCACACACTTGGTAAGTGAATGTTGTTGTGCCAAAGAAGTTTGGTGCAGGTGTAAATGTAATAGCACCTGTTGTTGGGTTTACACTCACGGTGCCGTTAGTTGGCTGAACTGTAATAGTTACAGAACCAATGTTGAGTCCTTCAACGTCGGTATCGTTACCAAGCACATTGATTACAACTGGTGCATCTTCGTTAGTTGAAGCGAGGTCGTTGTTGGCAATTGGTGCATCGTTAACTGGTGTAACGGTAATGCTTACTGTTGCCACATTTGAAGTAGCACCACTGTTGTCGTTTACAGTATAAGTAAGCGAAGCAGTGCCGCTATAGTTAGCAACTGGCGTAAAGGTGAGGTTACCACTTGTAACAGACCATGTTCCTTGAGCAGTTGTCAGTGTAGTTTGCTGACCAGCAGTCGTTGGATCGAGGTCAACTGAAGCAGTGTTAATGGTACCGTCGAGGTCTGTATCGTTCGCTGTAATATCTAGTGTAACAGGGGTATCTTCCGCGGTAGTTGTTGCGTTGTTTACAGCAACTGGCGCATCATTTACTGGCGTTACATTGATACTAACTGTAGCTACGTTTGAAGTAGCACCACCATTATCATTTACTGTGTAAGTGATAGAAGCAGGGCCATTGTAGTTAGCTACTGGTGTAAATGTCAAGACACCATTGGTTACAGCCCAAGCACCTTGAGCAGTAGTCAATACGGTCTGAATACCAGCAGTTGCCGGATCTAGGTCAACAGAAGTCGTGTTGATTGTTCCGTCGATATCCGTATCGTTATTAGTCAGGTTGAGTGTTACCGGTGTGTCTTCGTTAGTTGTAGTTGCGTCGTTGTTGGCAACTGGTGCATCATTGACACTATTAACAGTAATCGTTACAACTGCATCGTCACACAATGCTGGTGTACCGTTATCACATACTTGGTAAGTGAAAGTTGTTGTTCCAAAGAAGTTTGGTGCAGGTGTAAATGTAATAGCACCTGTTGTTGGGTTTACAC
>CAZPWB010000006.1:67732-70108 GCA_964590425.1 uncultured Lishizhenia sp.
TTACAGAACCAATGTTGAGTCCTTCAACGTCGGTATCGTTACCAAGCACATTGATCACAACCGGCGCATCTTCGTTAGTTGAAGCGAGGTCGTTGTTGGCAATTGGTGCGTCGTTAACAGGTGTTACGGTAATGCTTACTGTTGCCACATTTGAAGTAGCACCGCTGTTGTCGTTTACGGTATAAGTGACAGAAGCAGGGCCGTTATAGTTAGCTGCAGGATAGAATGTCAAAACTCCGGCATTGACAGAGAATACTCCGGCAGTTGTGCTAAGACTTGTTTGCTGTCCGGGCGTTGTTGGATCGAGGTCAACAGAATTCACATCAATGGTTCCATCAACATCTGTATCGTTAGTAGTGATATTGAGAATTGCTGGTGTGTCTTCATTGGTTGTTGCAGCATTGTTATTTGCTACTGGTGCATCATTTACTGGAGTCACAGTAATATTTACTGTGGCGGCATTTGATGTTGCACCTAAGTTGTCATTGACAGTGTAAGTGATACTTGCAGAACCAAAGTAGTTCAGCGTAGGGTTGAAGCTTAATACTCCGGCAAGGACCGTCCATGTACCTTGTGCATTTGTAAATGAAGATTGGATACCTGCTGTAGCCGGATCTAAATCCACGCTTGTTGCATTGATGGTACCATCTTGATCTGTATCATTTGAAACAAGATTTAATGTTACAGGCGTGTCCTCAGGTGTAGTTGTAGCATCGTTGTTAGCTACAGGAATACAGTTCGGAACAGGATTCACAGTAAGTACAGTTGCAGTTGAAATACAAGTAATATCGGCAGTTCTTCTGACCGTCACGTTATAGGTGCCAGGCGCAACACTTGCAAATGTTAATCCTGACTGATATGTTCCTGCGTTTAAGGCATATTCTAAAGCCCCTGTCGGTGCAGTTACTACAATCGTTCCTGTCGGAGTTCCACAAACTGGTTGCGCAGTCACAGAAGCAGTCGGCGCAGCAGGTGCACCAAGCGCAGCGTTGAGTGTAATAGATGTACCTGTTGTGATACAAGTGTTATCAGCAATATTTCTTACTGAAATAGGGTACGTACCTGCAGCCAAAGTAGCAAATGAGTTACTAGCTTGGTAAGCCCCACCAACTGAATACTGAACCCCTGCTTGAGTAGCGAAGGTAATGGTACCTGTAGTCACCGCACATGTTGGTTGTGTTGCGGTAGCTGTAGGTGTTGTAGGAGGAGTTGGAACTGCATTCACTGTTAATGCTGTAGCACTTGAAACACAAGTATTGTCAGCCGTTCTTCTGACAGTCACGTTGTAAGCTCCTGGTGCAAGTCCAGCAAAGGTCAAACCTGACTGATAAGTTCCACCATTCACAGCATATTCAAAAGCACCCGTTGGTGCAGTAATAGTAATTGTTCCGGTTTGTACCGCACAAGTTGGTTGTGTAGTCACAGAAGCAGTTGGTGCAGCAGGTGCACCAAGCGCAGCGTTGAGTGTAATAGATGATCCTGTTGTGATACAAGTGTTATCAGCAATATTTCTTACTGAAATAGGGTACGTACCTGCAGCCAAAGTAGCAAATGAGTTACTAGCTTGGTAAGCCCCACCAACTGAATACTGAACCCCTGTTTGCGTAGCGAAGGTAATGGTACCTGTAGATACCGCACAAGTTGGTTGTGTTGCAGTTGCTGTTGGAGTAGAAGGTAATGCGGTAACAGTAACAGTCGCGGTAGTTGTTGCATTTGCACAACCTCCTGTACCAGTTATGGTATAAGTAATGACTGAAGTACCAGCACTTACACCCGTAACTGCACCAGTAGAAGCGTTGATGGTTGCAACAGCAGGTGTTGCTGAAGACCAAGCACCACCGGTTACAGATGAGCTTAAAGTTGAAGTTCCGTTAGAACAGATAGCTGTTGTACCAGAGATCGTACCTGCAGAAGGCGCAGCCGTTACAGTAACAGTCGCGGTAGTTGTTGCATTTGCACAACCTCCTGTACCAGTTATGGTATAAGTAATGACTGAAGTACCAGCACTTACACCCGTAACTGCACCAGTAGAAGCGTTGATGGTTGCAACAGCAGGTGTTGCTGAAGACCAAGCACCACCAGTTACAGAAGAGCTTAAAGTTGAAGTTCCGTTAGAACAGATAGCTGTTGTACCAGAGATCGTACCTGCAGAAGGCGCAGCCGTTACAGTAACTGTTGCTGTAGTTGTTGCATTTGCACAACCACCATTACCAGTTATGGTATAAGTAATGACTGAAGTACCAGCACTTACACCCGTAACTGCACCAGTAGAAGCGTTGATGGTTGCAACAGCAGGTGTTGCTGAAGACCAAGCACCACCAGTTACAGAAGAGCTTAAAGTTGAAGTTCCGTTAGAACAGATAGCTGTTGTACCAG
>CAZPWB010000007.1:0-62628 GCA_964590425.1 uncultured Lishizhenia sp.
GCTGATCTTGAATTTCGTACATAAAACCCAGCTGTTGCCAAAGACTTTGTTGGGCAGACCAGCTCAGTTTGGCTTCTCCGGAAAGTTCGCGCTCTAGTGGGAACAAGAGTTGTTGAGAGCTTAGGGGTTGTGCCACAAATTGTTGTAACATTTGATCAAAAAGAATGCGATTTTTTGCCCTCTTGATATCAATCACTAAAAAACCTGACTTGCTAGGACTAATCAAATACTTATCGTGAATGAGGTGGTTAGCTTGGTTTTGCTGCTCTGAGAAAATTTCTTGCTGTTGAGAAACTTCTTGATCTTCAATCTGATAGAAGTTTTGCCAAGCCGCAGTATCAATGGTTTGCTTTTCAAAGCCAGCACTTTTGATAGCGCTGCTGTAGTTGCTCGAGGAATTTGATACCGCTTGTTTGGTGCTTTCAAAGGGGTTGTAGCCCGGATTAACTACAATTTGAGGCTCGGTAGGTTCTGATTTACGCACTGCTAATGGCACATCAAAGGCAGTGTCTTGCTCAAAATCGAGTGTTGGGAAAATATTGTGTTTGCCAAGTGCTTGTCTTACGCTGCTGAGTAAAATCGAGTAGATAAAACGGTCTTCTTCAAACTTGATTTCTGTTTTAGTCGGGTGGATATTGACATCTATTTTTTGAGGATCCACGTCTAGAAAAATGCAATAACTTGCATGATGCTTGTCGGAAATCATGCCTTCAAATGCCTTGGTAATGGCATGATGAAAATAGGGCTCTTTGAAATAGCGCTGATTGACAAAAAGATATTGTTCGCCTCGTGTTTTTTTGGCCATGTCAGGCTTGCCTACGTAACCAGAAACCCTGACAATATCTGTGTTTTCTTCTATCGGAACCAGTTTTTCATTGCTACTTCTTCCGAGAATACCTGAAACGCGCATGCGCAAATTACCAGCAGGCAGGGTCAGGATTTCTTGATTGTTGTGAATGAAGAAAAACCCCAGATCAGGGTGTGCTAAGGCTACGCGTTCAAACTCATTTTGAATATGGCTGAGTTCAATTTGATCGCTTTTGAGAAAATTGCGACGCGCCGGAACATTATAGAACAAATTTTTAACCTCAAACGAAGCTCCGTTATCACAGATGGCTGGGTTTTTAGTTTTAATTTGATTGCCCTCAACTTCAATTTTGATGCCTGTTTCTTGATCGGCTTGTTTGGTTTTGAGCGTCACGTGTGCAATGGCTGCAATAGATGCCAATGCTTCTCCACGGAAACCTTTGGTTTGCAATTGAAAAAGATCTCTGGCGCTACTGAGTTTACTGGTGGCGTGTCTGAGAAAACATTTTTCGGCGTCTGTGACATCCATGCCTTTGCCGTTGTCAACTACTTGAATGAGGGTTTTCCCCGCATCTTTGACCAGTAAATAAATTTGGCTAGCCCCGGCATCTACAGCATTTTCAAGCAATTCTTTGACCACAGAGGCAGGTCTTTGAATGACTTCTCCGGCCGCAATTTGATTGGCAATGTGGTCAGGTAATACGTGAATGATGCTCATGAGTCTGCACAGGTTCTTGCTCAACAAATGTAAGCAATTCCTATGAGTCTTGAGCCTCTAAATACGTACGATTGTTCCGGTGTAGGTGTTTTTTTCTCCGGGTAATGGGTTCTCGAGAACTACCTTCCAGATATAGGCTTTTTGAGCCGGGATGAGCTGGCCGTTGCGTTGGTCAATACCGTCCCAGGCATTTTGAGCATCGGAGGTTTTGTACAGCACCGAACCGTTGTCTGGATCAATGATAATGAGTTGAAACTGAACATCGCGAATTGTCAATGCATAAGGCATGAAGCGGGCATTGCGTTCATCTCGAGATTGCGGATTGAAGGCATTGACTGCGAGTAGGTTGTAAGTTTGATCTTGCAGAATTTGAATTGATTCTGAAAGATTACATTCTTCTTGTGAAAACTTTGCAATTACCTTGTAAGTTTGCTTATTCCAAGCATAGAGTTCTGCACTTTTTGACTTCTCATGGATCAGGTTGCCATTGTTGCTTGTCCAGTCAATTTGCTGCGCACTGCTTTCGGCAGTAATATGTACAACCGGAACTCCCGTTTCATAACTGATTGGCTCAGCGCTCAGCGCAATTTTGTGAAGACAAGGTTGCGCCTGATTTTCTTCAACCATCGGTTGGTTGGTTTGCAAGTTCGAAGGGTTTGCAATTGTAGTTTGAAGAAGCGGTGCAATTCTTTGCTGAGCTACTTGGTTTGCATCTATTAAGCTGACTTGGTTATTTGGTGTTTCAGGGAGCCCGGTTTGATTAACTGTATTTGAGCCTGAGATCAGTGGCGTCAAGGCAACTTGCGATGGATACTGGCCGTAAGCCGATGATTGAGTTGTTGTATTGCTCTTATTGCTTGCTTGCTTATTGTTTTGTACTTGATTTTGATTTGAAATCTGCTTGATTTGAGCTTGTTTTTGAATGGTTTTCTCGTTGTTTGTGTTAACATTTTTGGTCTCTGTACTTGAGAAATTGAAGTAAAGCGCAACTGAAGCGGCGCTCAAGACGGTAATTACGGCAAGCTTGTTCAACCAGGAAAAACCACTTTTAGCCTGAGGAAGCTGCTTAGAAAGCGCCTCCCAAGCTTTTGGGTCGTAGTCATAGGAGAAATCTTCTACTAATGACTTGATATCTTTTTCAAATTGATCTTTCATCGTTTTTCGATCAGTGTAAATTGTTCTTTTAAAAGCCTTTGCAAATTCATCTTTGCTTTTGCCAAATTGGATTTTGAAGTTCCTTCTGAAATGCCGAGAATTTCGGCGATTTCTTTGTGGGTGTGTTCTTCTATGACATACAGGTTAAAAACTGCGCGGTAGGCTGGAGAGAGCTTCCCGATGGCTTCAATGGCAACTTGTGCTTTGAGGTCGAGCAGGGCAATCTGTTCGGATTCAACCATTGGGTCTGAGCTACCGGTAACAAAATCGTTATCTTGATCACTCAAGAAAGGGTCTTTTTTAGCTTTTCGAAGGTGGTCTATGGCCGTATTGGTGACAATACGACGGATCCAGCCCTCTAACGAACCTGTAAAATCAAAAAATTCCAATTTATCAAAGACCTTTAAAAATGAAACTTGAAGGATCTCTTGTGCGCTATCTCGGTCATTGAGGTAGCGCATACAAACTGCAAGCATTTTGCCGTAGTAGGTCTGAAACAAACGCTCTTGTGCGCGTCGTTCACCCCTGAGGCAAGCCTCCACAATTGTCTTGAGTTCTTTTTGCTGCTCCAATTTTCAATGTCTTAAAAACGCAGGTACCTCATAAGGGTTGCCTCTAAAGTTGCGTGTTTTCGAATTCCTGTCAAAAAAAGCTATTTTTTTCTTAACTAATCCGTAAATTCGTCACGCTAACGCTTTTATCAATTAAAAAACATAAGCAAATGAAAGTAACTGTTGTAGGTGCAGGGAATGTGGGAGCAACCTGTGCTGATGTATTGGCTACAAGAGAAATCGCCAATGAAATTGTTTTATTAGATATTAAAGAAGGTTTTGCTGAAGGCAAGGCGCTCGATATCTGGCAAACAGCCCCAATTAATCTTTATGATTCACGAACAGTGGGTTCAACCAATGATTATTCGCGTACAGCAGATTCAGACGTTGTAGTCATTACTTCAGGTTTGCCGCGCAAGCCAGGAATGTCTCGTGACGACCTTATCGCAACCAATGCTGGTATCGTTAAGACCGTGACGGAAAACGTAGTGAAATACTCGCCGAACGCAATCATTATTGTTGTTTCGAATCCGTTAGATGTCATGACTTATTGCGCTTACCTTAACGCAAACATGCCATCTTCACGTGTATTCGGTATGGCTGGTGTTCTTGATACTGCTCGTTACCGTGCATTTTTAGCTGAAGAACTCAATGTATCTCCAAAAGACATCCAAGCAGTATTGATGGGTGGTCATGGCGACACAATGGTTCCACTACCGCGTTACACGACTGTTGGTGGTATTCCAGTTACTGAATTGATCGACGAAGCCCGTTTGAACGAAATCATTGAGCGCACTAAGTTTGGTGGCGGCGAGATCGTTAAATTACTTGGTACTTCTGCTTGGTACGCTCCTGGTGCGGCTGCTGCCCAGATGGTTGAAGCAGTTGTTCGCGATCAAAAGCGTATTTTCCCAGTTTGTGCTTGGTTACAAGGTGAATATGGTTATTCTGATATTTACTTAGGTGTACCAGTAGTTTTGGGTAAAAATGGTATCGAAAAAATCATTGAATTGCAACTCAACGATGCTGAGAAGGCTTTATTAGCAGATTCAGCTGAGGCAGTTAAAAGTGTCATGGATGTCCTTGACAACATGAACGCTACTGCATAAGTTTAGTTCTAAAATACATTGAATACAAAAAGAGAGGGCCGCGCAGCGGCCCTCTCTTTTTGTATCATACTCATACTTTTTTAAAACTCATAGGCCCCGATATCGGGAGGGTTGTTTCTTGCCTGACCTAAAATGTCGTTAAATACGCTAGATGAGATGCCGTTATTACTCAGAAAAGAGTTTAAGGAAAAAGTGAAATCGCGTTCGCTGGGGTTGTTGAAACCACTGGCCTTATTCCAGAATATATTATTCCCGTAAAAACTATCGGTATAGGTTTGCTCAGATTTGAAAAGACTGTAAGAAAAATCAAAGTTCAAGACAACACCCGTCATTTGAATGGTATCGATGGCTAGTTCAGTTTTGAGGTTCCCATCGATCACACAATTCTTTAAGACGCCTTCTTCGATACTTGAAACGTAAGTTTCTTCGAGTTGGTAATTGGTAAAATAGTTACTGATTCCGACCGCTGGGTTTGTAGAGGCGCCATAGCCCAATAAATTACAGTGATTGAAATTAAAAGACCCGCCTTGGAGTACCAACAAAGCATGTGTTCCATTCTGAGAAATGAGGCAATTTTCTGCCTTCACGCGTGCCCCTGCATAGATAAAAACACCATAGCGCGCTTCGTTGTATATTTGGGTATTCGTGAGTTCTAATGTATAGCCCGTATTACTTGGGTCTTCGCTGTATAAATGGACGCCGCTGGTGCCGTTTTTCAGGATGGCATAATTGATAAGAGATGGCAAGGCCTCATGAAAGTAAATACCGTAGTATTGTCCACTGACATCTTGATAGTCTTGCTCGAGGCGATCGCCCTGGAAAACCACTTCATTTCCTAATTCTCCTTCGATTTGCAGCGCTCCTTTATAAACATAGAGCAGTGCGTTTTTGTGGAGATGTACTTTTGTTCCGGCTGGAATCGTTAAAGTTTTTGAAGAGTCTACAATTGCTGCGCCGTAAATGACATGCGGTTTGTCATTGGGCCAAACGCCTTCATTGAGATCGAAAATATTGGCCTGAAAGTTTGTGTAATGAAAATAAGCATCTTGTCCCCAAGCAGCAAGCCTGACAAATTGGTCTTTGCCGTTTGTCTGAAAACGAATAGAATCTTCAATGATGAGTGGTTGGTTGCCGCCGTTTGAATTCAAGGTGACTTCAACAAAAATAAAGAGTGAATCTTGGGCTTCTAAAATTAGATCTTCTTGAAGGTCAGTCGGGACGCCGTCAATATTTAGGCGAAAAACCGATTGGGCACCACCCATTAGCTCAATGGCGTCTATTTTTAAACTTTTTTGGTCCTTGTTATAGATTTTTAGTGCTTTGGTTGTAGAGCCAACAGTCGTGAAGACGGTATCAAAAACCAAGGTGTCTGTGGAAAATTCGAGGTGTGCTTTAGAAAGGATGACTTGTTTGTTGCAAGAACTGAGGCTTCCCCAAAGAGAAAAACCCAAGACAACCAAAACCAAATAAATAAAACGCATAGACATACAACGAACAAAGCTAAAGAATATTGAGGTCTTAGGCCAATTTCAATAAAAAATGTTGCTTGACCTGCTGAGGTCGGGGGCTTAACAAGCCAAAATACCAAGCGTCAGCTGTGAAATGAAAAGCCGATTGCTGACAAAGTAGCGCCCATTCTTTTTTATTTTTTCTAATTATAGTAGGTGAGAGAACTAAAATTGATTCCGGATGTAAATTCAGGTGGATTAAGGCTTTGATATCTTGTGTTTCTTTTCCAACATAGATGAGTTGCGCTTGACTCACTGAAATTTGCTCCGATTCAGCTCGATAAAATAAAAGTTCAAATCTTGGAAATGCTTTTTTAAATTGGGCTAGAAAAATCTGTGCCTTTCTTTCTGATTTAGGAAATAATTCGGCGCCCCTAAAATCTACTTTGATACGACGAACGACATCGACTAAGTAATAGGCAAAAGGAGAGTGTGTGCCGTGTCGGCCTTTGGCCTTCCAAATAAAAGCAGTAAATTCGAGCCAGTCAAACACAGTACAAAGAAACAAAAAAGAAGTTATCCACGTGGAGCAACAAGCTGCTATTTCCGAACAACTCGCCTTCATTCAAAATACTACTACGCCTTTTGAAGTTCTTTCAGCGTGTAGGGTAGGAGATGGCATTTTGGCTTTTTCAGAGGAGCAAAAAGAAGCATATCGGCAACTTGTCAAGCAAAAGACGCCAGCAATTGCTTATTTTGTTCCGGCCTCTGGTTCGGGTTCCCGAATGTTTGAATTTCTCTATGAGTTTGTACAGTATCCAAATGCTGAAAATTCACAACAGGCGGCTAGGTTTTTCAGTAGACTCTCTGAATTTGCCTTGTTTCGAAAATTACCAAAAACGCTATCAAAAGCATATCACGAGGGCACCTTGAACCTCGAGGTCTTAATTGAGCACTTGCTAGGCGAAGACAAACTCAATTACGGTAAAACACCCAAAGGACTCATTCCTTTTCATGTGCATGAACCTTTTGTCCTGAATCCTTTTCAAGAACATGTGGTTCAGGCCAGTCAATTGGCTTTTGAAAACTGCCAATTTCATTTTACGATTCAACGAGCCTTTGAAAAGGCATTTGAACAAGCTATTACTGACCTTGAAGCACTCACCGCTCAACACTATTCGGTAAGTTATTCTACCCAAGATGCGGCAACCGATGCTTTTGTTTTTAAACAAGACGGTAGTTTACTTTGTAACGAAAGAGGGGAAGCCCTTCGCCGTCCAGCCGGACACGGCACTCTACTTCAGAACCTGCAGGCCATTTCAGCTGAATACATTTTAGTAAAAAACATTGATAACGTTCAGCATTTTACGCAGCTAGAGACGAGTAATCAAAATTGGGAATTTTTAGTTGGTTTACAACTTGAACTGAGGGCTCAATTAAAATCATTTGTTACCAACAATGATTTTGCAGCGCTCTGTGAATGGAATCTACAATTTGGTCTCTTTGAACAAGAATGGCTGTTGCAGCAAGCACAGCAAAATTGGCACGCGCTTTTAAATAGACCTTTCAGAATTTGCGGCATGGTACGCAATGATGGCCAACCGGGTGGAGGCCCATTTTTTGTAGAGAAGGATGGCGTGAAGTCCAAACAAATTGTTGAAAAATCTCAACTGACACATTTGCCGAATGCCAGCAAATTGCTTTTGCAAAGCACGCATTTCAATCCAGTTTTAATGGTGTTGAGCCCTTGTGATCTGGAGGGTAAACCGCATGACTTACAGCAATTTAAGGATCCTGAAGCTTGTTTTGTTGTAGAGAAGCAACAAGGTGGTGAAAAAGTAAAATTCGTAGAACAGCCTGGTCTTTGGAATGGTGCAATGGCCCATTGGAACACCTTGTTTGTCGAATTGCCTTCCGCTATTTTCTCTCCGGTAAAATCTGTGGTTGACTTGTTAGAAAATGCACATCTGGCAAACAAAGCCGAGTAGAATTGGTTACTTTTGTAACTAAATAATTTTGGCATGATCCCAGTTACTGTTTACAGCGAAATTACACCCAACCCGAACACCATGAAATTTGTGGCCAATAAGTACTTATTGCCTACAGGTGCTTCGGTAGAATTTGATTCAAAAATGAGCGCAAAAGGTTATTCTCCTTTGGCTGAGGCCCTTTTTGATTTTCCTTTTGTAGCAAAAGTATTCGTGGCCTCAAATTTTGTTACCGTAGCCAAAACCGACAACGTTCCTTGGGATTTCATCACCATGGAGCTTCGTGAGTTTATCCGCGAATGGATTGCCTTTGGCAAAGAAGTATTGATCGCCATGCCAAGCCAAATTCAACTAGATTCAGAAGATACCAATGAAACCGCTTCAAGCGAAAGCAGCGCTGTTTTACCTAAGTTTGCAGCCTCTGAGCTCGACGACGCCATTGCTGATTTACTCGATCAGTATGTTCGCCCAGCGGTGGCAAACGATGGAGGCGCTATTGATTTTCTTGGTTTTGAAGACGGAAAAGTAACGGTTTTACTCAAAGGATCTTGTGCTGGTTGCCCATCTTCAACTGCAACGCTTAAAGGAGGCATTGAAAACTTGCTGAAACAGCACCTCCCGGAAGTCAAAGAAGTAGTCGCTTTTAACGGGTAATTTTAAATTCATGTAGGCTAGTTGTGAAATTAGCCTTATATTTAAATGAACAAGTGTAACGCCCCGTTGTTACAGCATCATACATATGTCCGTCACCGAACAAAAATACGACCTTAAAGGCGCTTTGCGTCAGCATTTTGGCTTTGATCATTTCAAAGGAGCACAGCAAAACATCATTGAAAACATTCTAGCTGGCCGAAATACTTTTGTAATTATGCCAACTGGTGGCGGGAAGTCGATGTGTTATCAGTTGCCTTCGCTCATTCTTCCTGGCACCTCTATCATTGTTTCGCCACTCATTGCTCTCATGAAAAATCAGGTCGATGCGATTCGTGGTGTCAGTGAGACCGGTCATATTGCCCATTTTCTAAATTCATCCCTTACAAAAGCTGAAATTCAGAAAGTGAAAGAAGATGTACTTTCGGGTCGGACCAAAATGCTTTATGTGGCGCCTGAATCACTCACCAAGAAAGAAAATATAGATTTCTTGGCAGCGGTTCCCATTTCTTTTTTCGCCATTGACGAAGCGCACTGTATTTCTGAATGGGGTCACGACTTCAGACCAGAATACCGTCGTTTAAGAGAAATTTTTGAAAAAATTTCGCATGTTCCAATCATCGCCCTAACAGCGACAGCAACGCCAAAGGTTCAATACGATATCCAAAAGAACTTAAACATGCTCGATGCAGACGTCTTTAAGTCTTCTTTTAACCGCGATAACCTTTATTATGAAATTAGGCCCAAGCGAGAGGTTGAAAAGCAAATCATCCGCTACATCAAACAGCGCGAGGGACAGAGTGGAATCATCTATTGCTTGAGTCGTAAGAAAGTAGAAGAAATTGCCGAACTCTTGCAAGTCAACGGCATTTCAGCCATTCCATATCATGCTGGCCTTGATGCCACAACTCGTGGCAAGCACCAAGATGCCTTCCTGATGGAAGAAGTTGATGTAGTTGTAGCAACTATTGCTTTTGGTATGGGCATAGATAAACCAGATGTGCGTTATGTCATTCACCACGACATCCCCAAATCAATAGAGAGTTATTACCAAGAAACAGGTAGGGCAGGCCGTGATGGTGGTGTTGGCGAATGCGTGGCATTCTATAGCTACAAAGACATCGAAAAGCTCGACAAATTTTTACAGGGAAAGGCCATCACGGAACAAGAAATTGGCCGTCAGTTACTCCATGAAATTGTCTCTTACGCAGAAACCTCTGTTTGTCGTCGCAAATTCATTTTACACTATTTTGGTGAAGAGTTCAATGAGCAAAAATGCAACGAGCAATGTGACAACTGTCGTCATCCTCAAGAAAAAATGCAGGGCGAGACTTTCCTCAAATTGTTACTGGATGCCGTTGCAGTACTAGACGAAACACAAAAAGCCAAACATTACTGCGCCTTTTTATCGGGGCACGTCAATGCCGATATCAAAGCCTATAAGCACGATCAACTCAAACTGTTTGGCGCTGGCAAAGATCACGATGAACATTTTTGGAATGCAGTTATTCGCCAAGCGGTTGTAGGAGGATTCCTTTACAAAGATGTTGAAACATTCGGGACGCTCAAGCTCTCTGAAAAGGGTCATGCCTTCAGGTTGCAGCCCGTACCATTCCAAATCTTCAAACAGCACGATTTCTCCAACACCGATGACGACGAAAGCATCATTGCCGTCAATCAAAAAGGGGCAGCTCTTGACGAGTTGCTTTACGGTCAGCTCCTCGACCTCAGAAAATCAGTTGCAAAGCATGCCGGAGTACCGCCTTTTGTGGTTTTTCAAGAGCCCTCGCTAAGAGACATGTGTGTGCAGTACCCCATCACCATTCAAGAACTCACCAATATTCAAGGAGTTGGTGTCGGAAAGGCCCAACGCTATGGTCAAGAATTCATCGATCTGATTGCTGCTCATGTTGAGTCACAACAAATAGAAAGACCACTAGATTTTGTCGTGAAATCCTTGATCAATAAATCAGGTGCTAAGGTGCAGCTCATTCAAAACATTGACCGCAAATTACCTTTAGAAGACATCGCCAAAGCACAAGGAAAGTCCTTCAACGACCTACTCGAAGAATTGGAAACCGTTGTCAATTCTGGCACCAAGCTCAATATCGACTATTACCTCAATGAAGTCCTAGATTCCGATAATCAGGAAGAACTCATTGATTACTTTTTAGAAGCTGAATCGGATGATTTAGTGACGGCCTATCATGAATTTGATGGAGCTTATACCGAAGAAGAAATTCGCTTATTGCGCATTAAATTCTTGTCCGAGTACGGGAATTAGATTAAAATAATCTATCAAACGCTGAGATTTTTTCTTTATCTCTTCTATTTTAAGATAGCAGCCACAGAGCTTCTAGAAACACTATGGTAGTTATCTTTAGCCTTCTCAAAAATCTGCTTGGCTATATCCTTTGTTTTTGGATTTTGATGCAGCGCCTCATAAATAGGCATCAGATACTTTCTGCGCCCCACCTTGACCAAGAAATCGGTGAGTGGTTTTTGAATCTCTAATGCATACGAGGTTTGAGCCGCCAATACAAACCATTCTTTTAATACTTCGCTGTTCTGCGAAGCACTAAAATGCAAAGCTTGATCGAGTTGTCTCATGCGAGCAACCGAGGTGTTCGTATTCAGATTTCGAATGAAAATCTGCCATTCTTGAATAATGCGATCTTGGTAACGAATGGTGAGGTCAATTTTTTGCTTTTTGCGCTTGCCATTTTTGCGGATCCATTTGTAGCGGTAAGTTGGTTTAAATGGATTGACACCAGCATTGAATTGCTTGGCAAAGCCTTTCATTTGCTCAAGTCTGGGTGCTTTTAATGCAAGGCAATTTGGAGGCAAACCTTTTTCATAAATCCATTGCTTGTAATTGAAACTGATGTTTTGTGGTTTCAGCAAGTTTGCATCTAGGTAAGCAATGAAAGTTTCAGCATCTATGGTTTGAAAAGCAAAATGGGCAAAATAACCCTTCAGGAACTGATCGAGGGCTGCACGTCCAACTTTTTGCTCGAGCGTCTTGAAAAAGAATGCACCCTTGACGTATGCCACATCTGAGAGCGCAAGATCTGGGTCTCGGCCCGCAAGTTCTAAGTGTAGTCTACTGTCCTCGGGGTTATTGCTTGCTGCAATTTCTTTGAGGGCATCTTGCAGTTCGTCAAATTCAATAAGCGCCATGATATCAGCGACTTCTTTACCGGAAAGTGCTTCCATGATGCGCTGCTCAAAATAAACAGTGGTGCCTTCGTTGAGCCAAAGATCAGACCACGAATGGTTCGTTACTAAGTTTCCGGACCAGGAATGTGCCAATTCATGGGCTAACACCGATACTAAACTTTTGTCGCCGGTAAGTAATGTAGGATTGGCAAAAGTGAGCATTGGGTTTTCCATGCCACCAAACGGAAATGAGTAAGGCAAGACCAACACGTCATAGCGTTCCCATCTGTACTTGCCATAAAGTTGATTGGCTACAGACATCATTTGGGGGAGGTCTTCAAATTCTTTGGCGCAGCTGTTCAGTAGTTCTTTTTCTGCGTAAACACCGCAGCCCGTTCCAAGGTCTTTGAAACCGATGTCTCCGACTGCCAGAGCGATGAGGTAGCTCGGGATGGCATAAGGCATTTCAAAATGATAATTGCCAGAGGCAGACAATTGAGTGGGGTTGCGTGCACTCATGAGGGCTAATAGATCGGTCGGGACTTTTACGTCTGCGCTGTAGGTCAGGCGGTTAGAAGGAGAATCTTGTAGCGGAATCCAGGTTCGTGTCAGGATGGCTTGACCTTGTGTGTATAGGAAGGGCTTGGTTTTCGAACTGGTTAAAGTGGTGTCTAGCCAATCGAGTGCAGCAGAAGCGGTAGTAGTTTGGTAATAAATATTGACATCGGTCGTTTTGGAATCGACATTGACCAATAGCGCTTGACCAATAATACTGTCTTTGTCCATCGGGCCGATGGTAAAGTCTGTTTCTTTTTCATGACCTTTCTGGCCTAATGTGACCTTCTGGATAAGTAGTCCTTTTAGGTCAAAAATGGCTGTGTCTGCACCGTTGTTTTGCATTTGATGGCGCGCGATTCCATAGATGGTTTGAGCTTTGAAATCTACTTCGAGCTCAAGATGGAGGTGCTTGGTGTGGATTTGCTTGAGGTTCGCATAACTATGGTCGTCATGCGGCAGGAGGCTGAGTTTTTCAGTATTGGCTTTAGGCGTTTCAGGTGCATTGTTGCAAGACCAAACGATTAAAAAAAGTAAGAAAAAAGGCCAGTGTTTCATCATTTGAACTGTAAATAACCAAATTTTTCTTGAGGACCAAAAATCCCGTAGGTATAAAGTCCTTTACTTTTTCGGTCATATGCAAACGCTTTAGGAACAAGAAGTGTGTTTTCATCTTTGCGTTGGTGTCCTACTTGTCGTGAAACCTGCCCAGTTTGAAGGTCAATTTGTACGAAGGCGCCTACATTCCGATTCTTACTGAGGCTAAAGGTTTGCACCTCTTGGTCTGTAGAACGAAATTGCCCATAGGCGTCGTAGTTACTTTCGGTGTCGTTGAAAATAAAACAAATGCTGTTGTCGCCAAGAAAACTCGCATAGGAGCTGTATGGCCCATAATCATTGATGCTAAACTGTCTTTTTGGAATGCGTTGCTCCCAGAGAAGTTGCCCGCTAGAATCTATGCAAAAAGCAACAATGTCATTGTAATAATAATAGGTATAGGTGGTTCGTTGGCCTGTTTGGTTATTGTAGCTGACACTCGTGTAGACATCGTATTTTTCTACCGAACCTACATAACTTCCGTTTGCGAGTGTGAAAATATCTCGAACTTCATAACGGGAGAGCTGAGGTGATTCTGAGCGTCTTTCCATTCTTCTTTCAATGCGCAACTGTTCGGCAGCAGTATGCTCAGACAACATGATTTCTTTGCTAAATGGAATAAAACCCACTGCTAAGGCGGTGTCTTTTTGAAGATCAATTTGCACATTGAAATAACCATCTTGGAGATCCATCCATTCAGAATTGCTGTAAATCCCGAAAAGGGTAAGGCTGTTTTGCCCTTCAGAATTCATGATGAAATTCGTGATGCGTTTGCCTTCAAGCTCAAAAGTGTAGTCTTTGATTTGAGTTGCTGAAAGTTGATACACATGTAAATTTTTAAATGTTCTGCGCGTTTTTATGGCCTGATTCTCATTAATACCCAATTCAATTACGCCCACAAAGAGTTCGCCTTCATTGGTCAAGAAATAATCTTCAATAGAGCTGAGGTTGGCATCAAAAGGTAAGTTGTATTCTCCGGAGCTTAGCAATTTAAACTGTGCATCGTAGACTTGAAAACCATAGGAATCTGAGCCGCTTCGGCGGCCTGGAATATTGTAAAATATGGCAAAACACGAGCGATCTGGCGCCTGAATGATAGAAAAATTAGGCAATGGGTTCGGGCTTGGGTCAAGGTAGCTCAGTAACTCAATGACTTCTAGTTCGTTGAACTCTGCATCTAGTTTTTTGACAAAAAGTTTCATCTCTTTGCCGGCGCGGTCTCCGATGAAAACGAAAGTCTCGTTACCAATGAGCATGCTTTGTTGATAATAACCAAATCCAGCTGGCGTGACTGGTTTCACCTTCAGTTCAGCAATAGGTTCAAGTGCATCGTACTTGGTAAGTAGGTAATGGCCGCCGCTAAAAGAATTGGTGGCATGAATGGTTTTGAAATCTTGGCCTTCTCCGGCCATTAACTGAATGAGCTGACCTTTTGAGCGGCTAAATTCTCCCCATTGCCAATCTGGAACTTGCGCAAAAAGCAAGCTGCATGAGCTTAAGAAAAAAAATAGCTTCAGGTAGCGCATCGTTTAGTTAACCATTTGAACGCCCAAGTAGTTCTCTGGGCTGATGTGTTTGAGTTCTGTTTTGAGTTCAGTTGAAATGGGCAATTCTTCGATAAAAGCGTGTACGCTTTCTTTAGTTACGCGCTCGTTTTTGCGCGTTAGACCTTTCAGAGCTTCATATGGCTTTTCAAATCCTTCTCGGCGCAATATTGTTTGGATTGCCTCTGCAACAACTGCCCAGTTGGCCTCGAGATCTTGAGCCAATTGGTTTTCATTGAGTAAGAGCTTGTCTAGACCTTTAAGTGTAGCGCCAAACGCAATAATGCTGTGTGCAACAGGCACCCCAACTACACGGAGAACAGTTGAGTCGGTTAGGTCGCGTTGGAGTCTTGAAACGGGTAGCTTGGCTGCCAAATGCTCGTAAAGCGCATTGGCTAAGCCGACATTTCCTTCGGAGTTTTCAAAATCAATCGGATTGACTTTGTGCGGCATGGCTGAAGAGCCGATTTCACCAGCCTTGATTTTTTGCTTGAAGTAGTCCATGGAGATGTAGGTCCACATGTCGCGATCGAGGTCAAGGATGATATTGTTGATGCGCTTCATACAGTCAAAAAGAGCTGCTAGTTGGTCGTAGTGCTCGATTTGCGTAGTGGTTTGCGAACGTTCTAGGCCTAATACCTCATTGACAAAATGATTGCCAAATGCTACCCAATTAGTGTTAGGGTAAGCAACGTGGTGTGCATTGAAGTTACCGGTTGCACCGCCAAATTTAGCCGGTAGCTTGATGGCTTTAAGTGTGCTGAGTTGTTTGTCGAGGCGCTCTGCGAAGACCTGAATTTCTTTACCTAATCGGGTGGGCGATGCAGGCTGACCATGCGTGCGTGCCAGCATCGGAATGTCTTTCCATTCAGAGGCGAAGCTGCGGAGTCTGATAATGATTTCTTCTAGTTGCGGGATATAAACATTTTGTAGACCTTCTTTCAAAGAAAGCGGAATAGCTGTGTTGTTGATGTCTTGGGAGGTGAGGCCAAAATGTATAAATTCGAGGTAAGCATCTAGGCCTAGAGACTGCATTTTTTCCTTTAGGAAGTATTCTACAGCCTTGACATCGTGGTTAGTAGTTTGCTCTGTCTGCTTGATCCAGTTGGCATCTTGCTGCGAAAAGTCGGTGTAGAGTGCACGTAAAGCCTCGTATTTTTCCTTCGGAAAATCTTTGAGATTAGCGATGCCGCTTTCAGCCAAGGCAATCAGGTATTCTACCTCAACTAAGACGCGGTAGCGAATGAGGCCGAACTCTGAAAAATAAGCTTGAAGGGCGGTGGTTTTGGATTGGTAGCGACCATCTATCGGGGAGATCGCGGTTAAGGCGTTAAATTCCATATTGTATCTAAAGCACAAAGATACAATAAGCGTAAAAAATAGAAAAATGAGTTTGGCTTTTATCGTAAATTTGAAGCATGAAAGTTTCTAATGCATTCATTCGTTTTCAGTGGGTAGTTCTCGTACTCATTTTTTTAGTTGTTTTTGCCGGTAGTTTTGTTCGGATGTCTGGTAGTGGAATGGGCTGCCCAGATTGGCCTAAGTGCTTTGGGCAGTGGGTGCCTCCAACAGAACTCACCGAACTCCCAGCCAATTACCAAGAGGCTTATTTGCTCAAGCGGCAAAAAAAAGTCCAGAAGTTTTGCAAATTTCTGGACCGCATTGGGATGGACGCCACCGCCAAAAAAATCTTAAACGATCCTGAAGTTTATAAAGAAGAAGCTTTTAATCCCAAAAAAACCTGGATAGAATACGTCAATCGCTTAGCTGGATTCTTGGCCGGAAACACGATGCTCTTGAGTTTCTTCTGGTTATTGTTGTTCTATCGCAAGCGCTCTTGGCTACTGCTTACTGGGATCAATTTGGTATTGATGGCCATCGAGGCTTGGTTTGGTTCAATTGTGGTGGCCACTAATCTTGTGCCATGGACAATTACCGTCCATCTCTTTCTAGCACTTGTCATTATTGGTTTACAATTGTATTTTGCCTTTATATTACAGAATAAAACAGGTAAAAATCTTCCTAAAGAAAGATCATTCCAGTTGCTTACTTGGCTCATTTTGGCCATCACTTTTTATCAGATGTTTCTTGGTACTCAGGTGCGTGAGGCCATAGACGCTTTGGTCAAACAAGGCTATACCCGAGCTCAATGGATCGACCAACTGGGCCTTCCGTTCTTTATTCACAGAAGTTTTAGTTGGTTGGTACTGATTTTGCTAACGTATTTATTCTGGCAAAATCGCAAGAAGTGGCATTATGCACGCATCAACACCGCTTTTTACTTACTTGCTGCCGAACTCATTACGGGCGTAGCATTGGCCTACGCTGACATGCCGGGTCTTGTCCAAACTGCCCATTTGGTCTTTGCCAGCATTCTGTTTGCCGTCTTGCTCTTGGTTCGTTTTGATGCCAGCGCTGTTAAAAACGATTGATTTCCACCCAATTTTTTTATTGGTAAGCGTTAGTGCATAGAAGACGGTTCATGTACAACGACGAAACCTTTATTTTTCAACTCCGACGACAAGATGCGAAGGCAATAAAAAGCTGGTATCTTGCGTATTTTGAGTTCCTAATGCGTCAGGCAAGTCGCTTCTTTAATGAGCAAAGTGAGCAACTGACAGCCGTACATAATGCTCAACTGAAAGCCCTAGAACACTTAGATCAATTTACACCAGGCACTTCAATGGAGGCTTGGTTATCAGTGATATTAAGAAATGAGCTCATCGATTTATATCGCAAAAATCAACGTTGGAAGTTATTTTCATTTCAGCAATCCGCGCAAACTTCAGAAGATGCTGACTTCGAATTTGATCTTGATAAAGAAATTGAGCAACAATATGTCGAACAAATGTTAAAGGACCTTCCACCTGCGACACGCTTTGTATTTGGATTTTATGTTTTTGAACAAATGAAACCACGTGAAATCGCGCTTCATTTAAAAATGAATATTGCTACAGTTCGTTGGCATTTAAAAACAGCTAAACAAGTCCTTAAAAAACAGTTAAGCCATGATTGATTCAACGCAATATCAGACTTTAGCCTCGGCAACATGGCCACTTTTTGAGCGCAAATATAAACGTGCGCGCAAGTTGCAGCAACTTAAGAAATATGGCTTTTGGCTTGCCGCACTTGTGATGGCAGCCACGCTCTACTTGTCAATGAAAGATGTTTTTCAAAAAAAACTTAAATCCAAAAGCCCAGTAATCGAAAACTTAATTCATAAAAAAGAAATCGAAACAAAACCAAAGAAAATTGAAGAACTTAAAAGTCTAAAATGGCCGGTTAAAAATTACTTAACTGAACAGCACATTTCGAATGAGTTCATACCTGTAGGTTCTTTTTTAGCTCTTTTACCAAAGAAACAGCTTGGGTTACTTCAAAATCAACGCCATGTTCAATTAGCAGGAAAACAGGCAGACTTAACATTGGCTTTTGCTACACTTCATTTAACGCCAGTCAGTTGGTCGCTTCAAGATAATGGACATTCCTTAAGTGCTCTTATAGATTCAAAGACGTTAATGATCTTGAACTTAATGTATGGCTCAGAAGAAATGGCCACGTATCCAACAGACTTCAATTCTGAGTGTTTGTATCGCCCAGCTTTTTTCCCTGAAGATCAATTTATTCATGTTTCATTTTATGAGGTGACAGACTGGATTCAAGATCCGCTTTCCGTGCAAATCAAGGTAAATCGACTTGAAGCGCCTTGGAGAATGGATAACAGAAACACCTCAAGTAGCACATTTAATGCGGCGAGGTCTTCTAATCAAGTATTTACACCGAATTTTGGAGAAATTCCGGTAACCATTTATTATGCTAACAGATTAACACTAAATGTATTTAACCAAAACAATAAATATCGAAAAAGTATATTTTTTGCAGACCGTCCTCCTCAGGCATTTAATCCGCTGCTTTTTCATAGAGCTGATACTTTAATGGTTTTAAGCGCTCAAGGGCAGCGCCTCACCAAACTTTCGATGTATGGTGGTGTGTTTGGTTCTTCAAAAATTACGTATCGGAACAATGGACTGAAAAGTTTAAAAAGACTTGAGCCTTTGCTCGACCCCATAAGAAACGAACTCTACATGGTGGCTCCAACCAACTTTCATTTTGTATTCTTTAAAGTAAATATGGATACCGGTGAAGCAAAACAGGTCTACCAAACGAGAAGCGTATGGTATGGTGCAGAATTTAGCATAGTGAATGGAGAACTATCTTACCTCTATAAAGGAGCCTCTTTAACGGTCAAAATTCCTTGATCAACGCAGGCATTTTTTCGTGAAGCCGCGAACGCCAACTAAATAGGTTCCAGAGGGCAGGTTCGCGATAGAAAGTTGCTGTTTGACTGCTGTTAAGGTATAAGCATGGAGTAGCCGACCTTGTAAATCCATCAGTTGCAGTTCTTCGCCAATCCAGGCTGCCGGTATCTGAATCAGGAGTGAGGCATCATGCATGCTTGTTTGAACTTTAAAATACGCTTCATCTTTGATTTCAGCTTCTGGGCTGTAGGCAATTTTCCAGGTTTCGTTGAGTCTGTCATTGCCTGAAATACCCGTACTCAAAAAGAAATAATCATTGCCGCAAAAAGCAACACAGCCCTTTCTTGATGTAGATGAGAAAGGCAAGAGCGTTTCAATTTGGAAATTATTCAGGTTGATTTTCTCTAGGCTGTTCAAGACCTCGTCATTGGCGTTGACACCTCCAAATACAAATAAGAGCGAGTCATTTTGGGCAGTACCCACATACATTCTGGTTCCGAGGTTTAACTGCGTGGTGATAGCAGTCCATTGATCATTTGCTGAATTGTATTGCCAAGTTTCTGAATTCCAAGCAGTCTGATTCTGATTATTAGTGCGCCCGCAAGCTACATATCCACTTGCATTATTTGCAAAACCGATGCCCCGCCAAATGCCCTCAAAGGGAAGGTTATTGAGCTGCTCCCATTGTTGATTTCCAAAATGAAAGCGCCAAACTTCATTGAGAATCCCCGTTTGATTTCTACCGCCAATCCAATACAAAGTTGAATCAAGGAGAAAATGTTGAGCGCCTGCACGGCCACTGCCAGGAAAGTCGGGTAGGGCCTGCCAAGTATAGGTTTGGAGGTCAAACTGCCAAAAAGTTTTCAGATAAGTGCCGTAGCAGTTTTCGCCACCAAGTAGATAGCCTTGTCCTTGATAGCTGAAACTCGTGGCATATTGGCGATCTTGCCATTCAGGAAGCGCAGGGGCGTTTGTCCAGGTGTTGTTTTGTGAATTGTAGCAGTAAAAGTCTTTGGTACAGCCAAAATCAAGACCGCGTCCGGTTCCGCAAAAATGTAAATTACCAAAACTAAATACGGCGGCATCGTCACGGGCAATTCCCGGGAAATTTGGGCAAGATTGCCATGCTTGACCGAAAGTGTGCAAAAAATGACTGCTAAATAAGATGAAAATCAATAGTAGGTTAGGCCAAAATCTCATGGCATCTTAACGCAATTCTTTGAATTTTAGTATTTAAAAGGAAGGTGTGCCCGTGAATTGCTTGATGGTCGGGCGCTGCATAAGTGCAAAATGATAGCCCAGTTGTAGGTTGAGCTGCTCGCCGTTGCTCAGTATGTTTCTATTCCATTTGGAACTCAACATGAGGGCATGTCCATTTTCAAATTGATAACCTGCTCCGAGTACATAACTGCGCCAAGCGCCTCCAAGTAATATAGAAAAGTCCTTGTACTGATAAATAACATTTGCACCAAGGTTTTGAAAACCAAAACTCCGTTCGAAGTAGACTGTAGAGATGAATTTTTGCGTGCTGTCTAGATGAAATCTTTGGGTGGCGCCAACACTTAGGCCATTTTGCCCAACTGCAGTGTAGAAACTCCAGTCTTTATAGTTGGCTTGAATACCGAGTTGAGCGGCATAAGTTTTTGTTATTTGCCCAATGCCTTGCGTGTAGCCACCACTTTGAAAACCTGCTGCGGCCACTCTTATATTGAAATCACGGCTAATGGCAATATCTCGCCCCACACTTAGGCCTAAATCGAGGTTGTATTGCCCGACATAGCTGATGTTATAGGCATTCAGGCCCAACTTCCATTTTCCTAAACCCAATTGGTAGCGCAGGAAATTTTGACTTAATACATTTTTAAACCCCGGGGTGAAATAAACACCTGTGTTAACTTTTAAATCAGAACTCAGGTATCCTTTGCCGTGAATTTGATGATCAGGATGATAAGCAGGGTTGTTCAAATATAAGGTGGAGCTGAGTTCGTTAAAGGCTTGTGCAAAAAGAAGTTGTGGAAGAAATAAGCAAAGCAAAAGCGTGAGTTTAAAGATTGGTTTCATTCGTTTCAAGTTAAAATTGGTTGTAATAAATTTCTTTTTAATGGCTGCTTTGGCTATTAAACAATGCAACTGGATCTAAAGTTACACTACACCTTTAAATAGCTTTTTACGTTACCTTTAGGTGTTGCGCAATGCGGCTTTATGCAAGAACCAAACCAAATATTACTCCAACAGGCAATCCAGGGCGAACGCAAAGCGCAGCTCGAGTTGTATAAGTTGTGTTATCCGGTTCTCATTAGTGTAGCGCGCCGTTATTATCGCAATACAGATGAGCAAATGACGGTTGTTAATAACGCTTTTGTAAAAGTCATTCAGTTTTTAGCCACCTATGAAACTGGGCGCTTTTTAAGTTGGGTCAAACGGATTATATCTAATGAAATCATTGATGAATACCGCCGCAACAAACGCTATCACGAGCTCTATCGCTTTGATGCTGCTGTTGAAGATCGCGGTTTTGATGATTACCAAACAGATGCCGTTTTCACCAATGAACAACTCCAAGACATGCTCATGCAGCTCTCTGAGCCAGCGCGTTTGGTATTCAATCTTTTTGCCATCGAAGGCTATGCGCACAAAGAAATTGCGGCCATGCTCGGTGTCACGGAGGAAACATCCAAGTGGCACACCAAAATGGCCCGAAAAAAATTAAAAGAACTCATTCTTAATTATCATGAAAAAGCAGGAAGAAAAATCGTTGGATAAACTTTTTGAAGGCCTCAATGAACTTCAGCAAGAACAGCCCTCAGCAGCCTTTCTCGAAGACCTCGAGCTGCGTCTTGATGCACTACAGCAAAAGCGCCGCAAACCCTTATTTGCTTGGTGGGTTTGGTCTGTTTTAGGAGCCGTGGTAATCGTTTCTGGTTTCATTGGGTATTCAAAAAAATCAAGTTTTAGCGCTTCAAATGCCTCAAATCGAAATAGTTCTCAATATCAAACCTCTATTAAAAGTTCTGCTCTCAAGCAAACTTCAGCTCCAACTTCATCTAAATCAAGCACTTCATCATTTAAATTAACATCTTCAACAGTAACTCCTCTTCAAGATCAATCCTTCATTTCAAGTTCAGCTATTTCCTCTTCCTCTTCCTCTTCCTCTTCCTCTTCCTCTTCCTCTTCCTCATTATCATCCTCATCCTCATCAACTCTTATTAAAAATCGAGATGGATCTTCAATCCAGGTTCTAAGCGAAGTTCAAATCAACACTAATCTTACAGCTTCAAATTCCAGTTTGGTCTCAAATGCTGAAAAAGAAATCGAAAATCAACAAAATACTGAAAGTGTCAAGCCAGCAGAAAAAACAAATTTAGATTCAACCCCGAGCGAAGTTTCCTCTGACCCAATTAATTTAAAGGTGAACAAAGATATCCTGCTTGATAATTTGCAACCAAAACAAGGGCAACCTAAACATAGTCTAGGCTTGCAATTTGGTGTAAGTGGGATTTTTTCGAGCTTTGAAGTTCCCGGAGCAATCGGCACCTTGGCTGGCTATGACCCTCATTTGTATCGCAATGTGCGCAGCGCCTCTGAGCGTCAAACATCGAGCTGGGATTTCAATTTGCGTTACCAGTTCTTTTTTGGAAGATTCGGTATTCAAACCGGCCTCAATTATTTAGAATGGGGAGAACAATATAAATACGATGTGATTTCCGTGGATGGAACAAACCGTTATCAGTATGTACAGGTGCCGCTTTGTTTGGCTTATCAAATCCCATTGAAAAAAGTTATCTTCCAACCTTCAATTGGTTTTGCCATAGGTTACGGGCTCAAAACAGACGGGGCCTATATTCAGCCTGCGCTCAATCAGGTTGAAGTGGTTAATTCCTCTACTTGGTCAAAGAATAGTCAGCTGCAATTTGAATTTATCTATTCACTTTCAAACAATTTGACTGTGAGTATCGCGCCTGTGTATCGCCGAACTTTCGGGAATCTTATTGACAACGGTGTCATCATGAACCGTTATCAGTCGGTTGGGTTGTTGACTGGGTTGAGTATTAGGTTTTGAGACCTCATTTCTAGACAAGTACATTTCTTAGTGTAAAAAATACACTAAGTAAAAATTTGTTTTAACTTTACTTCCATAACCTAAAGTAAAGCTATGTCATCTGTTATTAGTGGAGTCGGAAGTTACTTACCTACGCTTCGTATCACCAATCAAGATTTTATTGCCCATCGTTTTTTCAAAGATATTGATCAGCCTTTTGAAGATTCCAATGAGCTTATTATCCAGAAATTTCAGGAGATTACTGGAATCCAGGAGCGCCGTTATGCGCAAAAAGAGCAGACCAATTCTGATTTAGGAATT
Source organism: uncultured Lishizhenia sp. (assembly GCA_964590425.1). Taxonomy (GTDB): domain Bacteria; phylum Bacteroidota; class Bacteroidia; order Flavobacteriales_D; family Crocinitomicaceae; genus UBA952. The sequence continues at coordinate 22,902 of CAZPWB010000007.1, forward strand.
TTGGCTGCTCAAAAAGCGCTTGCTGCTGCCCAGATAGATTCTGAAGAACTCGATTACATTATTTTTGCCCACAATTTTGGCGATGTCCGCTTTGCATCTAATCATTTAGATATGCTACCAGCTTTGGCTGCACGTGTTAAGCATGCGTTGGGGATCGCCAACCCGAATTGCGTTGCCTATGACATGCTTTTTGGTTGCCCGGGTTGGATAGAAGCGCTCATTCAGGCGCATTTATTTATTAAAGCAGGAGCCGCCAAGCATTGTTTGGTGATTGGTTCTGAAACACTAAGTAGAGTGGTTGACCCGCATGACCGCGACTCCATGATTTTTGCCGATGGCGCGGGTGCTTGCGTACTTTCAGAGGATAGTACCGCTGATGGTGGCATCTTAGCTCATGCTACCCAGACTTTTACTAAAGATGAAGCCTATTTCTTAAACAATGGTCCTTCGCTCAATTCAAAGCATCATATCCACGAGAAGTATATTAAGATGCAAGGCCGTAAAATTTATGAATTTGCGCTGACTAAAGTGCCTCAGGCCATGAAGGCTGCCCTAGACAAAAGTGGTGTTTCAATAGGAGACGTCAAGAAGGTTTTTATTCATCAGGCTAACGAAAAGATGGACGAAGCCATCATTGACCGTTTTTTCAGGCTTTATAAAGCAGAACGCCCAGTTGATATCATGCCCATGAATATACATCTGTGCGGCAATAGCTCAGTAGCTACGGTGCCAACTTTGCTAGATGCTGTTATTCGTGGTGAGTATCCAGAGCACGAGTTGTATAAGGGAGATGTCATTATCTTGGCGTCAGTCGGTGCTGGAATGAATATCAATGCGGTAGTGTATAAGTGGTAATATATATATCTACGCATTAACATAAAAATATTTCATGTATAAATTTCTGGTCATAAATCTGTGCCTCTTTGTACTCCAAAAAAGTGCTTTAGGAAGGAGTAAATCCTTCTTAATTTTTGATTTAATCTACTAGTTAAAAGCAAAAACAAACAAGCTATTTGTATCATTTAAAAGTGAATAACATATCCCTGTATCCTAATTCAGATATAGGTTTAATTAAAATATCTTTACAAAAAACTGCTGTTTATTTATAACTTTTATAGTGCTTTTTTGCTGTTTGAGTTCAAGACAAATCTATCGCTTAAAGCGCTTCTTTTTTTTGTCTTAATAAATGGGAAATTGTAGTTCTTTTTTTGTCGTTAAAGCGTGAGGTACGTAATGTGGAGGAATCAAGCGAAGTTAAAATCTCTATTTTCGCTTTTATAAACTAACTACAATGAAAAAAATAGCCTTTGCCATTTTGTCTTTGGTATTGTTAAGCGCCTGCGGGTCTTCAGATCAATCCAAAACTTTTCAACTCGAAAACATTGAATTCCTTTACAGCGGACCTCTTTTTGAGGGATCTAATTCAGCGCAGTATGTCGCTGAAATTGATCTCAAAAAAATACTCGGTGCTGATTACCAAGAAGGAGTTGAAATCAATGAAGCTGCGTTGAAAAAAGCGCTCGTTCAAATTGTGAAGCCAGCAAACTTCGCTGATATCAGTGCGCTTGTCGTAAGTGTTGCCTCTGATAATCCTGATTTACAGATGCAAGAATTAGCGGTGATCAATCCGATCAAGTCAACTGTTGGGAAAATCAAGCTCAAGCCATCGCCTTCTGCTGATGCTACCGACTATTTTGCAGAGAAATCAATGTACCTGATTCTTGACGCTACTTTTACAAAAGATGTTGATGCCAATGTTACATTGAAAGGCTCTTTTGAATTTGAATTGAAATATTAATCCTCAAGAAATGTGGTTAACCACAGCCATAATAAATCCAAAATAAATTGAATTATGAAAAAGTTATCTTTAATTGCCTTATTCTCTCTAGTAGCACTTGTAATTAGTTCTTTTGCGCCCTCTGATGCTGGCGGAGACCGTTTATTAGGCGTATGGGAGCCAAGCAATGGCCGCGCTCGCGTTAAAATTGAAAAAATTGGAACCAAATACTTTGGCAAAATTGTATGGCTAAAGGAGCCTATTGATCCTGTCACTAAAAAACCAAAAACAGACAAAAATAATCCTGATGCATCGCTACAGAGTACACCATTAAAAGGGTACAGAATGCTCAAAGATTTTGTCTACGACGGCAATAACGAATGGTCAGGAGGCACTATTTATGATGCGCTCAACGGAAGTACCTATTCATGTGTGATTAAAATGACCAATGAAAACACCCTTAACATTCGCGGGTACATTGGTGTTTCTGCACTAGGACGTACAGATGTTTGGAAACGTGTTGTTGTTAAAAATTAAGCGTATGATGTTCGCTCAAAAAATAACTAGAACAGCACCAGCTGCTTTCTTTTTGATAGCTTGTGGTTTTTTCAAGTTTTCAGTTATAGCACAAGTTGGCCAACCGGATACAAGTGTGGTGCTTGAGGCTGAAGAGGACTACAGCATGTATGAAAATGTATCGTTCTCGGCTGAGGGTGCTAAGCGTTTTTGTAGTCCAAAAATTGAAGGGCTGAGCCCAGCTAAACTCATCAGTTTTGGATACGATTATCAGTTTGGTTATCAAATGAGCGCGGATACCCTGCGTTCTATTCAAACGCCTGCTGCCTACAACTTGAATCCACAAACAGGTGAGGTACTGCGCTCACATGGTATGAGACTTGGTTTTAACATACCAGTGATTTCCCAAACCAATTTGGTTTGGCAGCTCGGTGCCAATTACTGGGAGCAGCGCTATGATTTCAAAGATCCACAAAATCTTCAGAATCCTTTATTGAAAACCTTAAGTGAGCATGGTCTGCGCACAATGGGGATCAATACCACTGTTTTCAAACCCTTCAATGACAAATATTTTATGTTGTTTCAGGGTTCAGCAGACTACAGCGGAAATTATTCTTTGAAATCCATGATGCCGCTCAATTACTTGAAGTATTCTGCCGCTCTAATTTTTGGAAAAAGACCCACAGAGTTGAAGCAGTGGGGAGTCGGGGTTGCAAGAACTTATCGCGTGGGTGAAATCAATTACATTCCTGTGGTGCTCTTCAACTCTACAGATCAAGCCAATAAATGGGGTACTGAAATTCTATTTCCTGCCAGAGCGCATGTCAGAAGAACAATCAATAGTCGAAATATGCTTTTTGCGGGCTATGAATTGGAAGGACAAAGCTACCGTTTATGGAACACGGCTAGTGTTGATGGCTATGACATGCAAGCAGATGAACTCGAGGTTCGAAGAGGTGAAATTCGCTTGCGTTTGATTTATGAATTTGCGCTCAAAGACTTCATTTGGATGTCTGTGCAGGCAGGCTACAGGATCAATTACCGCTTTGATGTCGATCGTTTGATTGGAGGTGAAGAGAATTACCGTGCTTTTGGTTTAATTGAAGACACTCCGCCTTATGTGATGTTAAATCGCCTCACGAATCCGCTGTATGTGAATATCAGCATCAATTTGGTTAGCCCTTAATTGTTACTTACTCTACCACCATTAATTCAATCCAGGTCTCGCTTAGGTTAACGCTTAACTGAGTTCCTTTTTTCGGTTTGAGCGTAAACTCTGGGTCGCTAGAAAAAATGAGCAAGCCCAATTGATAACCCGCCGGGATGATTTGATCATCTGGTTGGAAATTGAAGTTGAGTTCATAAAAAGTGTTGGGCTGTAGTGCTTCGCTTTTTTCTAATGAGGAATGGTTCTGTGGATCAGCCCAAGCTCGGTTCACTATGATATCTTCCATTTTAAGTTTGTTCATTTTAGCGCCTTTTGGAACGGCAACTAAGTACACTGAAAGATTTGCTGCTGATTTACTGCTGGCTACCTGAATATGGATGCGCCCTGTTCCTGAAAGATGCAATGGCTGCTTCAGTTCTGACCAAAATAAAAGGCGATTTGCAGCTTTTTTAGCTGATAATAGTTCAATCGCTGAGAGGCTAGCATCATCTGTAAAAGTGAAAGTTCCTGATGTATTTTTTTCTTTGGAGAGTTCACCGGTGTTTGCTGCCTTCATGTGAGGGTAATAGCGCACAGCTTTCGCGCTCGGATGCGGAAAAGCAGGGTAGCGTCTGGCTTCATTTTCTCCTTTGGCGACAACCCAGGCGTCGGCCATTTTTTCAGCGCCGTTATCGATGCCATGTAAATACTTGGTAAACCATTTGTTCATCATCCAAAGTGGTGGCGGGTAGCCATGGCTTTTTTGATTGTAATAAATTTTAGCAGGGAGCCCCATCGCTTTGGCCTTCTCGTAAAAGCGAAAACTGTGTTCAGCCATGACATTCCAGTCTTCAAACCCATGACACATCAACAAGGCTGCTTTCATGGAATCCATTTGTGTTAAGTAGTCTCGGGAGGCCCAAAAAGCATTGTAGTCACCGGTTATTCTGTCCTGCCCGGGCACAAGCACTTGATCGCGGATGATGACATTGTTGTGCGCCCGATTTTCAGGATCACCGCTGTGTACAAAATCGTATAAGATATCGGTATCTTCGCCTAAATAACCGCCTGGTGAACGCACCAAACCATTCGACCTGTAATACAAATACCAAGAACTCACAGGGGCATTCGGAATAATCGCTTCCAAACCCTTTACGCCTGTGCAAGCCGCGGCCAAACACAAAGTTCCATTGTAAGAAGTACCCATCATGCCCACTTTTCCGGTGCACCAAAACGCGGTCACGGTTTCGGTACCAGTTCTTGTTGTATACCCAAGCGCTCTGCCACAAAGCCAATCAATCACGGCAGCAGGAGCTAATTTCTCGTTTTCACCACCAATTGTAGGCGCTCCGTCAGAAAATCCTGTTCCCGGTGAGGAAGAATAAACCGTAATAAAACCTCTTTTTACCCAAGTTTGATCTTGGAAATAAGCTTCTAGTGGTCGGTTATCTTTGCGCTTGGCAACAGCATGTTGGTGGGGTGGAGGTGTGGCTCCGAGTTCGTGATTGACATCCCAATAAAAACTTTTTGAATTGCCGCCAGTACCTGCAAAATAGGGACTGCTTGTATAAATTACGGGCAATTTGAGCTTTTGAGTATTGGTTTGTAACGGGCGAGTTAAAAACACGTGCATGCGGTCAAGCTTACCATTTGAGTCGCTGTCAAAATTGGTTTGTACCCAAAGTTCCTCTTTGATCCATTGTGACGGTTCACTAAACTCAGGGACAATTTGCGCTTCACCCCCTTTAAAAATGGGTTTTACTTGCTGGCCGTAGGTACTGTTCAGAAAAAGTAAGAAAAAGGAGAGGGATAGGATTTTTTGCATGGAATTCTCTTTAATTGAGCTTAAAGATAATGTTGATATGGGAATAAAATGGGTTAAAGTTGAATTGGAACTTCTACTTTTTCAAAAATAGTGTGCACAGTGCAATACTTCATTTATCTTCTATAAGTATTCTGGATTCCTTGTATCTTCGTAGCACAATCGATTGTCATCAGTTTTTCCCTTCAGAAAGTGCAGCTCATTAACCCGAAATCCGCCCTCATTTTTATCTTGGTGACCATCTGTTTAGACTCAATCGGTTTAGGCATCATCATTCCTTCATTTCCATCGCTCATCGCTCAAACTGCTCATGTGCCGTTTGATAAGGCTTCGCAATATTTTGGCTGGGTAATGGGTGCTTATGCGCTTATGCAATTTGTGTTTTCGCCACTCATCGGAAATTTAAGCGATCGGTATGGTCGCCGCCCCATTCTACTGATTTCAGTTTTGGGCATGAGCCTCGATTACATGGTGATGTATTTTGCCCCCGATCTTTTTTGGTTGGTATTGGGCCGCGCCATTTCTGGCATCTTTGGCGCTAGTTTCACCTCGGCTTCAGTCTATATTGCCGATATTTCAACACCTGAAAACAGAGCAGGGAATTTTGGTACAAGGCGCTTTTACCGGTAAAATTGTAGATAGACTGGGGCAAAAAAATGCCGCTAAAGCAGGGCTCTTCCTCTCGGTTTTTGTATTAATCGGACTCGGGCTCATCAATCAGGGCTGGATGATGTACGCCATCATTTTACCCTACGCCTTCACGGGTATCTTTGACCCCGCTATCCGTTCAATAGTTTCTGGTCAAGTCCAGAGCAACGAGCAAGGCGAGCTTCAAGGCATCTTCACGAGTCTCATGAGTTTAGCCGAAATCATTGGCCCGCCACTATTCATGTGGTTTTACTACAACTTCAAAACCAGCATCCCGAACTCCAATCTTGGCCTTGGCACCCCATTTTGGGTAGCTGCATTTATCGGTCTACTCGCTTTTCTCTTGATTTCTTGGACTTTGAAGGGGTATCAGGAAGTAGTTGACGAAAAATAAAAAAGCCCCATCACTGGGGCTTTTTTGTGGGCGAAAGGTCTGAAATATCGAACTTGTTGAGGAGGATCTGGGTTGTATTCTCAGTCAAGGTCCAACAACCAATGAAATACATTTAGCTGTTTAATACCATTTCGGTTTTGGGTAAAAGAATCTGTTGTAAGTAACAATTTTGGGTAATTGTCCTTTATTTTATCCAATGCTCCAAATTCTCTCTCAATTGTTTTTTCATCTGAAAGTTGCCAAGCAACTTGAATGTAGTTGATATCTCCTAATGTAGTTCGACAGACAAAATCAACTTCTGAATTTCTATCAGTTCCTGTCCAGATTTTATTACCCCTTCGAAGCAATTCCAGATAAACAATATTTTCCAAAATATGTCCACGATTACTGATGCGATCTTTTCCCATTAAAATATTTAACAATCCTATATCTACTAAGTAATATTTTTCCTGTGTAGCCAATTGTTTCCTTCCTTTGAGGTCAAAACGATTCACTTTATAAAACACAAAACTCTCAATCAAATAATCTAGGTATTTTTCAACTGTTGAATGATGTATTGTTTGTCCGTCATTTTTAAGGATTTTTGAAATATTGTTAGGTGAGAGTGCGCTGCCGATATTGGATGCCATGAATTTCACAATGTTGTTAAAGGCACGTTTATCATTGATTTGATGTCTTTGCGTGATGTCCTTTTCTATAATTGTAGTATAAATAGCTTCCAAATATTCCATTATTTTATCCATGCCCTCTTCGCGAATTTCGGTTCCTTTCGGTAGAGACGTTTCATTTACATAGTCAAAGAATAGCGCTTCGTAATTGAGGTATTTATTTGAGATATCTATTTTTCTTGCGCTTAAATATTCCTTAAATGAAAAGGGTAATATAGAAATTTCAACGTAACGACCACTTAACAATGTGGCGAGTTCACTGGAAAGCAGGTATGCATTGGAGCCAGTTACGTAGACATCAGTGTTTTCCGAAGCGAATAAACCGTCTACTAATCTTTCAAAACTAGGTATATTTTGAATTTCATCAAGAAAGATGTAATTCTGTTTATTCGGAATTAACTTCTCCTTGATTTCATAATAGAGTTTATTCCAAGTTTTATTTAAGTAGTTTTCTGGTAACTCGAAGTTGTATGTATGAATTTGATTATCTTCTATACCTAAGTTTGAGAGTTGATCACGAAATATTGTAAGAAGTGTACTTTTACCTGAACGTCTAAGTCCGCTTATAACTTTGATTAAATCCTTGTCCTTGAATGCAAGTAAACTTGAAATATATGCTGTGCGATTTACGTATTGTTTCATTTAGTAAAGATATGTAAATTATCGAAACTTGCAGAAAATACAATTTTCGACACAGTAGATTGGGTTAGTGCAAAAAGATGATTAATTTTTAAAAATAAAAAAGCCCCATCACTGGGGCTTTTTTTTGTGGGCGAAAGGTCTGAAATATCGAACTTGTTGAGGGAGGATTTGAGTGATATTAAAAGTTTAATTGATGAGCATATCATGATTTCAAAAAGGTAAAAGAATCAAAGTTCCTATGTATTAAATCAATTCAAAAGAATCTTACCTTTGAGTGTGGATATTAAAAAACTATATATCATTGGTGGATGCAATGGAGCTGGTAAAACAACTGCTTCGTTTAATATCCTTCCTGAATTACTCAATTGCAAAGAGTTTGTAAATGCAGACGAAATTGCCCGAGGATTATCTCCATTTCAACCGGAAAAAGTGTCTATTGAAGCGGGAAGACTCATGCTGACCCGAATTGATGAATTAATTCTGTCTAACCAAGATTTTTCATTTGAGACAACATTGTCAACCAGGTCATTTGTCAAAACTATTCAAATAGCAAAGGCAAATGGTTATTTTGTAACTTTGATTTTCTTCTGGCTCGACTCAATTGATTTAGCCAAAGACCGAGTGCAAAGAAGAGTTGCAGAAGGAGGTCACAACATTGACCCAGTAGTTATCGAGAGAAGATACGTGTCGGGTATCAAAAATTTATTTAATTTGTATTCCGAAGAGGTTGATTCAATTTTAATCTACGATAACTCTTCACTTAATCCGGAACTGATTGCTGAGAAAGAAATGCAACAGCATTTCAAGATTATTCAAAACGAAAAATTCATCCAATTAGAAAAAATCGCAAATGAGTAACGAAGAAAAAGAATTATTGAAAGAGAAGATCAAGAAAGCTATTCAATTGTCGGCTCAAAAATTGGTTGCTTCTAAACGAGCAAATGGCCAAAGTGTGGTTGTAAGCAAAGATGGAAAAATTCAGGTGATCAAACCATAAGACTTATTTTTCACAAAAAAAGCCCCAATAACTTGAGGCTTTAAAGGAGTGGTCCCACACGGGCTCGAACCGTGGACCCACAGATTATGAGTCTGTTGCTCTAACCAACTGAGCTATAGGACCGGTTATCTTTTCCTGAAAGGAGATAACGATGGCTGCAAATTTAATAATTTTTTATTGTGCTTTGGAACGCTTCAGCGTAAATTCTGTGATTTCGGGGTAAATGCCTACTCGGCCTGGGAAGCCGAGGTAGCCAAAGCCGCGGTTGACGTACAAGAATTGCTGGTCAACTTGGTAATGGCCAGCCAAGATGAAGCCGAAATTGCGGGCGCTTTCTAATTGAAAGCTCAGGAAGACCAAGCAGAAAAATCCACTCAGAAACAATGAGTAGCAACAGAAAAAGGAGAAAAAGCATAAGAAGAGAACAAGAAAAAGGGAGAAGTGTTTGGCTTACATCCAAGAACCACCCACCGAGATGATGTTGGGTAGCGCAAGGTATTCAGGGTAGCTTTCTTCGGTAATACCACCAGTAGGGCAGAATTTGATGGAAGGAAACACTTGGCCATAGGCTTTTAAAGCACCTAAGCCACCGAAAAGGTTTGCCGGAAAGAATTTGAAGGTGTCCCAGCCATACTGAATGCCTTCAATGATTTCACTTGGGGTAGCGACGCCCGGAATAAAGGCGATGCCGCTTTTTTCAAAATGTGGCGCTAAATTGGCATTGAGACCGGGGCTTACCATGAAATCAAGGCCGAGTTCTATGGCTTTTTCAATTTGCTCTACTTTGACAACTGTTCCCATGCCAATGGCACAGCGGTCTCCGTATAGTTTCTTGGCCAAAGCAATGCAGTCGTAGGCAGCTGGTGTGCGCAAGGTAATTTCGATGCAGAAAATGCCGCGTGCGATGAGCGCTTCCATTTTAGGAGCCACTTCTTCGGTACTGTTGAAGGTTACTACCGGAATAGTCGGGTGCTGGGCGAGGACGTTGCGGATATCGTTTTGAGCCATAATGTCAGTTTGACACAAAGGTCGTATTTTTTAGATTACGGAAGCAAAAACCACTGACTTTCTTTGGAATCTAGCTTCATTTGCGCATAAATAGCTGCAATTCTTGAACTGAGCTCGCCATCTGGGCAAAATTGTAAGATATTGAGCTGACGCTCTTGAAGTTGGCCTTTGGGCATGAGCTTCTCTGAGAGTTGGTCAATTTGCTTCAGGGCTTTATCAAATTTGGCCTTGCGCGTTTTTTCAAATTTTTGCTCGAGCGCTTCGAGTTGTTTTTGAATGCGCGTCAGTTCGGCCTCGACCATTCTTTTTTCTTGAGGAAGTTCTTGTTCCGTCAGTTCAAAAAAGCTGTTTTTATAGCCCGACCAAAGTTGTTGTTGTATAGAATAATCTGGTACTTGGTCGCCTTGAGCTTGCAAATAGCGCGCTTTCAAATCGGCTTTGTCTGCTAAGAAATCTTGTTTTTGAAAACCGATTTTTTCGATGAATTCTAAGTCTTTTTCTTGAAAGAGTATACCCCCAATACGCTGAATAGTGAGCGGGAAGGGAAGATCCAAACAAGCAAAAGCAAGTTGTAATTGTTGCCAGTAAGCGATTTCACTTGGGCCACCTACATAGGCCAAATTGGGCAAAATCCACTCTTGGTAGAGGGGCCTCAGTACCACATTCGGTGATAGTTGCTCACTATCTTCTTTTTGAAAATCAAGCGTACTAGTTTTCTCGATTCTTTCTCTTTTATCTTTCCCCAGTAGAAACAGGTTGGATTCCTTGCTTTCAATAGGAGTGGGGTGGTTCTCTTTTTTGAGCTTTTCGGTTTCTTTACAAACTGCTTCATGGATGTCAGGGGTTTGCAAGTCTTTTTCCCAAATTGGCCAGGCACTTTGTTTGAGCTGGGGCTGATCGGCATCGATGATGAGCAAACCATAGGCATCAAATAAGGAATGAACCAATTCAAAAAAGCCAGCACCATATGTTTTTGCCTCAAAGCAATCTAAAAGTCGATGGATTTCAGCCGATGGGTTGTTTTGGAATTTCGTTTGAAGCTCTGTAAGTAGGGGAAGCAGTTCAGAAGTATCGAAGCGCCCAACGGCACCTTTTTGCGCGCTTTCCCAGCTCCATTTTTGCCCAAAGAGTAAAAAGCTTTTGATTTCTTCAAAATCGTGATCTTCGGAAGCCATCCAGTAAATGGGCACAAAGTTTTGTTGCGGGAATTGCGCCTGGAGTTCTTCTGAAAGTTTAATGACATGCAAGATCTTGTAAATGAAATACAAAGGTCCGGTCATTAAACAGAGCTGATGACCAGTGGTTACACTAAATGTATTTGAATATTGTAAAAGCGCTAAATTGCTTTTAACCTTTTCAGATACTGAGAGGTCTTTGTATTTTTCATGCAAGACTTGCGCAAGGAGCGCTCTTTGTGCAGCAGGATAACTTTGCTTTTTAAAGGCAATTTGCTTTTCAAACTGAGCGTAAAGTTGCGCGTCCATTGTAAACTACATGTTTCTGCGGTACTGTCCACCAACCTCAAACAAGGCGTTGGTCACTTGGCCTAATGAAGCCACTTTACAGGTCTCCATGAGTTCGGCAAAGATGTTTTTGTTGCGAATGGCGGCGTCTTGCACTTTGCGAATTCCGTCTTCTGCTTTTGCTTTTTGTGCATTTTGCAGATTTTGAAGCATCTCAATTTGGTACTGCTTTTCAGCTTCTGTGGCACGAATCACCTCTTTTGGTAAAATGGTTGGGGATCCTTTTGAACTCAAGAACGTATTGACCCCAATAATAGGAAACTCACCGGTGTGCTTCAAAGTTTCGTAGTACAACGATTCTTCTTGAATTTTTGAGCGCTGATACATCGTTTCCATGGCGCCAAGTACGCCGCCACGTTCAGTGATGCGGTCAAATTCGGAAAGAACAGCTTCTTCTACTAAATCGGTAAGCTCTTCAATGATAAATGAACCTTGGAGTGGGTTTTCATTTTTAGCCAAACCTAATTCGCGGTTGATGATCAACTGAATGGCCATTGCTCTGCGTACCGATTCTTCGGTTGGCGTGGTAATGGCTTCGTCATAGGCATTGGTATGCAATGAGTTACAGTTGTCATAGATGGCATAAAGCGCCTGAAGAGTGGTGCGGATATCGTTGAAGTCGATTTCTTGGGCGTGTAAGGAACGGCCAGAAGTTTGGATGTGATACTTGAGCATTTGTGCTCTGGCATTGGCGCCATATTTCTTGGCTAAGGCTTTCGCCCAAATACGGCGAGCTACACGACCAATTACAGCATATTCTGGGTCAATGCCGTTTGAGAAAAAGAAAGAAAGGTTCGGACCAAATTCATTGATGTCCATGCCACGGCTGAGGTAGTATTCTACATAAGTAAAGCCGTTGGAAAGCGTAAAGGCCAATTGTGTAATCGGGTTAGCGCCAGCTTCAGCAATGTGATAGCCCGATATCGAAACTGAATAGAAGTTGCGTACACTATTTGAAATAAAGTACTCTTGGACATCGCCCATGAGGCGCAAAGCAAATTCAGTAGAGAAAATACAGGTATTTTGCGCCTGGTCTTCTTTTAAAATATCTGCTTGTACCGTACCTCTGACTTGTTTGAGGGTATCGGCTTTGATTTGTGCATAAACTTCAGGTGCCAGAACTTGGTCACCGGTTACGCCAAGCAGGAATAAACCGAGCCCGTCATTGCCTTCAGGTAATTCTCCTTGATAAGCAGGGCGTGGGCTTCCTTTTTCTTTGTAAATAGCTGCAATTTTGGCTTCAACTTCTGCTTCTAGTCCGTTGGCTTTGATGTATTTTTCACAGTTTTGGTCAATAGCAGCGTTCATAAAGTACGCCAAAAGCATTGGGGCTGGGCCATTGATGGTCATGGACACTGATGTAGCCGGATGGCTGAGGTCAAAACCTGAATAGAGTTTTTTAGCGTCGTCGAGGCAGCAAATAGATACCCCAGAATTTCCGATTTTGCCATAAATGTCCGGGCGCAAATCGGGGTCATTGCCGTAAAGCGTTACCGAGTCAAAAGCAGTAGACAAGCGCTTGGCAGGCATACCGAGAGAAACGTAGTGGAAACGTTTGTTGGTGCGTTCTGGGCCACCTTCACCGGCAAACATACGGGTTGGGTCTTCGCCTTCGCGTTTGAAAGGGAAAAGCCCAGCAGTGTAAGGGAATTCACCAGGAACATTTTCTTGGAGTACCCAATGCAAGATGTCACCCCAACTGCGGTAATTTGGAGTGGCTACCTTCGGGATTTGCAAATGAGACAACGATTCTGTGTGTGTTTGGATGCTCAGGACTTTATCGCGCACCTTGAATTGGTATTCTGGGTTTTTGAACGCTTGTTTTTTGGCATCCCAATTTTGAATGATCTCCCAATTTTTTGGGTCAAAATTAAGTTTTTCTTTTTCAAAGGCCTCTTGCAAAGACTTCACTAAGCGGTCTTTGTCGTCGAGGTTGGACGCGCTCAAGGCATCTATAGAAACCTGATAGCCATAGAGTTTTTCGGCTACGTGAACTTGCTGTGCTACCCATTTGTCATAGGCGCGGTTGTTTTCAGAGATTTCAGAAAGATAGCGTGTGCGGTCTGGCGGAATCACAAAGATCTTTTCAGACATTTCACGCGTGATTTCAAAAGTAGAAACCAAAGTGCTATTGGCTTTGCTGACCATTTTGTCCATGAGTACCTTGTAGAGGGTGTTCATGCCTGGGTCGTTGAACTGCGAAGCAATGGTGCCATAGACAGGCATGTCATCTACAGGGTTGTCCCAGAGGTTGTGGTTGCGTTGGTATTGTTTGCGGACATCGCGTAGGGCGTCGAGGGCACCGCGTTTGTCAAATTTATTGAGTGCAATGACGTCAGCGAAGTCGAGCATATCGATTTTCTCGAGTTGCGTAGCGGCACCGTATTCAGGAGTCATGACATATAATGAAACGTCAGAGTGGTCTAGAATTTCGGTATCAGATTGACCAATTCCGGAGGTTTCTAGAATGATGAGGTCATAATGAGCGGCTTTTAAAATCGAAATGGCTTCGGCCACATGTTTAGAAAGTGCCAAGTTGGACTGACGTGTAGCCAAAGAGCGCATGTAAACCCTCGGGCTTTTGATGGCGTTCATGCGGATGCGGTCACCGAGTAGGGCGCCGCCTGTTTTTCTTTTGGATGGGTCTACAGAGACAACTGCAATTTCTTTATCTGGGAAGTCTATTAAGAAACGGCGTACCAATTCATCGACTAATGATGATTTCCCAGCACCACCTGTTCCGGTAATTCCGAGCACAGGCACTGCTTTTTGCTCGCCTTTTTTGCGGAGTAGCTGAAGCAATTCGGCATTGGCTTCTGGGTAGTTTTCAGCTGCACTGATGCAATGAGCTAAGTATGGGACATTCTTCTTTTCTACTTGTTCGAGAATGGAAGCGGCGCCTTCTTTTTTAGGCTCGCCGACTGCGAAATCACATTTTTGAATGAGGTCATTGATCATGCCTTGTAGGCCCATTGCGCGGCCATCATCAGGATGATAAATACGGGTAATGCCGTAGTGTTGTAATTCTTCAATTTCAGAGGGAAGGATGGTACCGCCTCCACCACCAAAAATTTTGATGTGCGGCGCTCCTTTTTCTTGCAAGAGGTCATACATGTATTTGAAATACTCAGTATGCCCGCCTTGATAAGATGTCATGGCAATAGCCTGTGCATCTTCTTGAATGGCGCAATCAACCACTTCTTCAACCGAGCGGTCATGCCCCAAGTGAATGACTTCACAGCCCGTTGCTTGGATAATGCGACGCATGATATTAATGGCCGCATCGTGACCATCAAAAAGCGAAGCAGCCGTTACGATGCGAATTTTATGTTGTGGGATATAAGGTTTAGCCTGTTCCATAGGGTGTTTGATTGATGCGCAAATTTAGCTTTTTTTCAGGAATTCTTGACAACAAGAATTTTATCGACAATAGCCGCAGCAGCAGGGCAAATCAGGGTGTTTTGCGCCGTGAGGTCCATGATTTGATACATATTTTTGCGGTCGGTGTGTGGGTATTCTCGGCAGGCCAATGGACGGTCGTCATATACCGCACAGGTGTTGTCGTCAAGGAGGTTGAAGCACGGAGAAGTTTGAAGCACATAATCATCATCTTCGTCAACTTTGAGGTAGCGCGCAATCAATTGACTCTCCTTCATTTTGAGGGCCTTGGCCATTCTTCTAATATCAGGTTGTCTAAAAATAGGGCTAGTGGTTTTGCAGCAGTTGGCACAGCTGAGGCAATCTTTCTTGGCAAATTCTTTTTGATGGGCCTCGTGAAAACGAGCATCCAGGTCTTTGGGTTTTTGCTTGTTCCATTTGCGAAGCTGAACCTGATTGCTCTTGAAATTTGTTTTGGCGTTTTCCAATATTGCCTGATCTTCCTTGCTGAGTGCTGCCATATGTAGGTTTGTGCTAACTTTACACGAAGATACAATCATAATGGAATTTCCGCAGTTCAGAAAGCTCTCAAATGGCAAATCGTATTATAAAATTACGGGGCCTGCTCATTTTATGGAGCTGCAAAATATCGGTTCGAAATGGTTGAGTTATAATTACAACGTCAACCAATTTCCTGATTTACTGCGCTTACAAGCCATGATTGATGCGGTAGCTCCTTTTGAAATAATTGATGCACAAGCATTTATTGATATCCAAAAACAAACTGAAATAGCAAACGTTAATTGAAAATGAAAAATACAGCACTTATTACCGGAGCTTCTTCCGGCATCGGAAAAGAATTGGCTAAAATACATGCATCAAAAGGTCGTGACCTTATTTTAGTGGCGAGAAGACTCGAACTATTAAAGCAACTACAGGCTGAAATCATTGAAAAATACAAGGTTCAGGTAGAAATCATTCAAAAAGACCTGAGCGTAGTCGGTTCTTCTCAAGAACTATACGATGAAGTAACTGCCAAAGGATGGCAAGTTGATTATTTGTTTAACAATGCTGGTTTTGGTGGTAAAGGCGCTTTTCTGGATCGAGACCTAGAGGCAGATGTTGAAATGGTGCGCTTAAATGTCATGGCACTCTTGAAATTGACGCATTTATTCGGCAAAGACATGAGAGCCAGGCGTAAGGGAAAAATTCTTCAAACTGCAAGTACGGCAGGTTTTTTACCAGGCCCATACCAAAACACTTATTTTGCGACCAAAGCATTCGTGGTTTCACATACGAAAGGCTTGGCTCATGAATTGAAAGGGACTGGCGTAACGGTAACAGCGCTTTGCCCAGGCCCAGTAGCTACAGAGTTTGCACAAGTTGCAGGTTTTGGCGGTTCAAAAATGTTTGAAGGCGCAGCAAGTGCTCAAAAAACAGCCTTAAAAGCCTACAAAGCCATGGAAAAAGGCAAGACAATATTTATATCTGAATTGCAATTTGCCTTTTTGATTAAAGTCTTAATGCCTTTCATGCCAACAAGCATTACAGCTGCAATCATCGCAAAAATGCAGCAATCTTAAGCAATTCTTTGTAGTTTTGTGCCATGCTTAGCATTCCACTTTTCTTAAGCGACGTCGCAGGCTCAGAAGTAATGGTCATCGTGCTGGTGGTCTTACTTTTTTTTGGCTCTAAAAGCGTTCCTGGAATAGCCAAATCATTAGGGCAAGCTATTTATCAAATCCGTAACGCATCTAACGATCTTCAACAAGAAATCCGCAAGTCTGGCGAAGAAATGAAAAAGGATCTCAATCTAGACGGCATTCTCAAAGAAACCGAAGCGTCCATCGCTCAGCCGCTCGATCAAATGTATTCAGACCTCGATCACACTATTCATTATGGCAGCATGCCAAAACAAGTGAAGCAGCAGGTCACAGCTGGCAATCCAGTCGTTGAGAACAACGTCGATCTTGATGAAAAGCAGAATACTGATCCAGAAGCAAAGCATGATACAAATGCTCAACCAGATCAGATTTCGTTGGATCAACCTAATGATACACCAAACAACTTAGACCAAACCAATTCAACTACCACCGCATGATCAAAATAGGAATCATTATGGGCAGTAAGTCAGACTGGCCAATTATGCAAGAAGCTCAGAAAATACTTGCTGAATTTGGTATTGAAACTGAGGCTGAAGTCGTTTCAGCACACCGTACCCCTGAAAAAATGGTGACCTACGCTAAAAATGCAGCAAGCCGTGGCTTACAAGTCATTATTGCTGGGGCGGGTGGGGCAGCACATCTACCAGGGATGGTCGCTTCCATGACGCCGCTACCGGTCATTGGTGTTCCCATCAAATCTTCTAACTCCATCGATGGCTGGGATTCTATCCTCAGTATCCTTCAAATGCCTAACGGTATTCCGGTTGCAACAGTAGCACTCAATGCTGCAAAAAATGCAGGAATCCTGGCTGCGCGCATCATTGGCTCCACAGACGCCGAAGTTCAGCAAAAACTCAACGCTTATTCCGCACAAATGGAAGCAGATGTTTTGGGTTCTGATTTAAAGTCTTGATTTCAAGATGTTTAAATCAATTTACTCGGAAAATATTCTAGCAAATATCTATACGCTCCTTTCCAAAAAAATAGGGTAAAATAGGGTAACCCCTTAGTTCTGCAACACTTATTTTTTTTATCCGTAAGACCTCCGTAAATTTGATTTCAAGCGTGCACGCGTATGAGAGGAAAATTACTTACAAAAATTGTTTTTATTGTTGCTAGTTTATTTGCTTTTGTGGCGAATGGGCAGATAGCTTCGTTTACGTCTGTTCCTGCACCTGCTTCAGGCCAGCCAACAGGTACAGGAACTTTTACCATAAACGTATACGCTGGATCTCAGGTTTTGTTTATCAGCAATTCACTAGACCTGAATCCTACTCTAAATAATCAAGATTCTTGTACCTATTTTTGGGATTTCGATGTAGCAAATATTGGCGGTCCTTCGGCTGTTCTTCCCGGTTCAAGTAGTATCCAAGGTCCACATGTAATTCGTTACAATTCTCCAGGGACCTATCAAGTAAGTCTCAGCATAATTGGTTACAGCGGACCAAGTGCTTCACAGCAAACCTACACACAACAATTCACTTTTAATGTTGTTGTTTCACCTTTACCTTCAAGTCTAAATTTCAATCCTGGCTTAGTTTCCGGTACGTCTCAGCATAATTCAGGTTGTACAACTACTGTCCCGTTTGCAATGTATCAAGGTACTTCCCATGCCTTTAGTGTCGATGTTTTCCAAACAGTCGGCACTCAAAATCAATGTGCTTGTGCTCAAGGTCCAACCGTATCAATTCCAAATGTCAATTTGTATCCGAACGGTTCAAATGCTTATATTTATTGGGGTGGGCCAGGAAATGGACCTAATGCGCAAGCCACAAATAATATTACTACAGGGCCCATATCGTTAGGGACATCTGTTGGAGTAAATGTCTTGAATAACTTTGTCGGTCAGCAATTAGTTGCTGGTGCATTTCAAAGTCATTATAACTCTAATGGAAGTTATAATTTAGTTTATATGGTAGAATTTGGAGGTATTATTTTTTCCAAATACTATATAGTGAATTCAGGAGCTGGTATTATTGATCTTGTTTCGTCCGGGCAGAACATCTGCTTACCTGGAATGAAAGAATTACAATTTAACAATCAATACCCAGGTAATATTTACACGATTAATTGGGGTGACGGTTCGCCAAATACTGTGCTATCATTTCCAATGTTAGAAACGAAGCCGAACGCACTTTATCACAACTATGCACCATCTTGTAGCCCAACGAGCTTGTCTGCTACACCTTATTCTATAACAATAACATCCAATAATCAATGCCCTACTGTTGCAGGATCTATCCCAACAGTAACCTCACCTGCTCAGTTCTTTGTCAACAGTGCTCCGGATGCTTCATTTACCTCAAGTGTTAACCCTCCAACTATATGTAAAGATCAATCTATTACATTTACGAATACAACTACAGCAGGTACATTTACATCGGGATTGAACAATAACTGTGATGATGATTACGATTTTGGTTGGTCAATTTTAAATTCTAATGATTTAGCAGTTGGATTCGTTATTAACGCCGGTACTTTAGGTAATTATAATGCACCGAGCGGTGGATCACCGACACTTTCGGTTCTTTTTAATACACCGGGTACCTATACGGTGCGGTTGAGAGCTGGTAACACAACGTGTGCTCCGGATATTTATGAAATGACAATTACTGTCAATCCGTATCCGGTCATTTCATCTTTTACAGGAAGTGCAATTTGTACGGGGAGCAATTTCAATATAAGTCCTTCAGCGTCTGCACCCAATGTGATTCCGAATGGGACAACATATTCATGGGTGCCCAATCCTAATACCAACAACGTTTTAGCTGTAACGGGTCCAGTAATTTCCGGCACCTTAACGAATACAAGTAGTGCGGTGGTAAATCAACAATATACAGTAACGCCATCAGCAGGGGGGTGTGTAGGGCCGCCATTTACCTTGACTGTTCCTGTTTTTCCGTCAATCAATATCAATGATGCCACTCAAACCATTTGTAATGGAGGTACATTCTCATTAACACCAGCTAGTGGCGGAGGGAATTCAATTCCTACGGGTACCACTTACACTTGGACGGTTCAAGATAATCCGAATGTTACTGGAGATCAAGCCAACAGTAATGGTACGCAGAATATTTCTGGTACACTTACAACTACTTCTCCTACAGCTGCACAAAGTGTAGTTTACACCGTTACAGCTAATGCAGGTAGCGCCTGTCCTACAGATAACTTTACTTTAACAGTAAATATTAATGAACTCAATCCGGGTGTTATAGGGTCAACCCAAACTTCGTATTGTGCTGGGCAAGATCCACTACAAATGTCGTTTTCTACAGCTGCCACAAATACCAGTACAGCAACCCTTACTTATCAATGGCAACAGGCATCAAGTATAGGTGGCCCATATACGAATATCCCCAATGCAACAACTGCCACTTATGACCCTGGGAATTCTATAACCACAACGACCTATTTTCGTGTTCAAGTAAAATCTACGCTCAATGGCGAGCAATGTACAGAATTTACAAATGTTATAACTTATACAGTCAATTCCTTACCAACAGCTGATGCTGGTACTGATAAATTAAAGAATTGTAATACGCCTTCCAATGGAGTGCAAATAGGTATGACGCCTGTTACAGGTGTAACATACTCATGGAATCCTCAATTAGACTTGTCGGCTCCGAATATTGCCAACCCAATGGCCAATCCGAGTGCAACTACAACATATACATTAACGGCGACAAACACAGCTACAGGTTGTCAAGCACAAGATGCAGTTGTTGTAAACGTAAATCTTACATATCCAGTTGCTAATGCTGGATCGGATAAGACGATAAGTTGTAACCAAAACCAACTTCCAAACGGGGCACAAATCGGAACAACAGCTGTCGCGGGACAGACATATTCTTGGGCACCTATTACTGGTTTATTAAATCCGAATGCAGCAATTACAACTGCAACTCCTTCAACCACCACAACTTATACCTTAACTGTTACTAATACGGTATCGGGTTGTACACATTCTGATCAGGTATTGGTTACTGTAGATTTTTCACAGCCCACTGTTTTTGCAGGAAATGATTTTTCTAAATCTTGTACTCAAAACAATAATGGCCTTCCTATTGGTATGGCTCCGGTTGCTGGTGTTACCTATGCGTGGAATAATATAGTTGGTTTGGATAATCCAACTATTCCTAACCCTAATGCAAATCCTTCAACTACCCAGACATATATCCTGACTGCAACTCAGTCATCAAGTGGTTGTTCATTATCTGATCAAGTTATAGTAACTGTTGATTTAACTGTTCCGCTTGTTGGTGCAGGTTTGGATTTTACTAAAACGTGTATTGAAAATTCAAATGGTGATAACATTGGTTTTGCAGGGCAGACTGGTGTCACCTACGCGTGGACACCAACCACTGGTCTTGCTAGCCCGACAGCTTCATTAACCAATGCCAACCCCAGTGTAACCACAACCTATACACTAACCGCTACCAATACAGCAAGCGGATGTACAGCCAGTGATGCGGTGCTTGTTACCGTTGATACGGAAGTGCCCTCTGTAGATGCAGGTTCAGATTTCAACAAAACTTGTACGCAAAATCCAAATGGACAACAAATCGGTATGACTTTCGTTACTGGTGTTACCTACACATGGAGTCCTTCTACGGGGTTATCTTCTGCTACTATATCCAACCCCATTGCCAACCCAACTAGTAATCAAACTTATACTTTAAGCGCAACAGATAATAGTAGTGGCTGTATTGCCACCGATCAGGTGGTAGTAAGCGTGAATATCACACCTCCTGCAGTAGAAGCGGGTAACAACTTTACCATTGATTGTATTCAACATATTTCGGGTGCTGCAATTGGAATGACGCCTGTTAATGGAGTTACTTACAGTTGGTCTCCAATTACGGGGCTTTCAAATGCAAGCGTGTCGAATCCGACGGCTGCTCCGGCAAGCTCTCAAACTTATACATTAACGGCAACCAATACTTTAAATGGTTGTACAGCCACTGATGTGGTGGCGGTTACGGTTAATACAACAGCTCCAATTGCCAATGCTGGTAACGGATTTATTAAGGATTGTATTTCGAATATTTCGGGCTCACAAATTGGTATGCAGGCGGCCAGTGGTGTTAACTATTCTTGGAGCCCGAGCACAGGTCTAAATTCAGCAACCGTTCCAAACCCAACTGCAAATCCGTTGGTTACCACAACCTATACCCTGACTGCTACAAATCAAGGAAATGGCTGTACTGCTTCCTCGACAACGGTAGTTACTGTAGATACCCAAGCACCATTAGCCAATGCAGGTCCTGATGTTGAGATCAGCTGTGGTCAAAACAGCACGGGTGTTAACATTGGTATGAACCCAGTGTCAGGGATCAATTATTCATGGACGCCTTCGACAGGTTTATCTGCAAACAACGTAGCAGCTCCTTTAGCTACACCAACAGTAACAACACCTTATACATTCACTGCGACCAATCCAACAAACGGCTGCTCGAGTACGGATTTTGTTACAGTAACAGTTAATAATGCTCCTCCTGTTGCCAACGCTGGTGCTGATTTCACAATTCAATGTAATTTGAATCCGGCAGGGCAAACTATTGGTGCGGCATCTTTAGCAGGTCATACTTATTCGTGGTCTCCTGCTTTGGGCCTTAGTGATCCGAATATATCAAACCCAAGTGCATTTCCTCCAACAACGACTACCTATACGCTTACTGTAACCAATACAGCAACGGGCTGTACTGCAATGGATCAAGTTGTTGTAACTGTTAACAATACACCACCTACAGCACAAGTAGTTGCCGGGCCTATTAGTATTAGTTGCTCTTCAAATTTTAACGGAGTCACTATTGGTGCTACTTCAGTTAACGGCTTATCCTATTCTTGGACTCCTTCAGCAGGATTAAATAGTACGGTTTCTTCAAATCCTACAGCGAATCCTACGGCAACCACTACCTATATTTTAACCACCACAAATACTGCTAATGGTTGTAGCGCCACAGCTTCAGTACTTGTGAATGTCAATACCACTGCACCAATTGCGGCTGCAGGTCCTGACCCTACAATTTCTTGTATAAACAATATAGGTGGTGCAACTATTGGTATGACCGGAGCAAGTGGGATCACATATTCGTGGTCTCCAAGCACAGGTTTGTCAGCAACAAATATATCAAACCCTAGTGCCAACCCAACCGTAACCACAACCTATACCTTAACTGCAATTAATCCGGTAAATGGTTGTGTGTCGACAGATGTAGTTATTGTAAATGTCAATAATACACCTCCGGTTGCCGAGGCAGGCGTCAATGCCACCATTACCTGTAATCAAAATGCAACAGGTGCTCAGATAGGAATGGCCGCTGAGCCATATGTAAATTATCAGTGGTCTCCCTCAACAGGTTTATCAAACAATGCTATATCAAATCCGGTAGCTAATCCGAGCGTAAGTCAGCAATATATACTCACCGCAACAAATACTATTTCAGGGTGTAGCAGTACCGATGTGGTCAATATTACAGTAAATAATACGTATCCAACACCAGTTTCTGCTACTGGTTTTACAAAAACGTGTAGCAACTTTGCAAATGGGGCAACTATTGGAAACCAGGCCCAGGCCGGGATGACTTACTCCTGGACACCTGCTTTGGGTCTTAGCGCAACCAATGTGGCAAATCCTTTTGCCAATCCAACTGTTACCACCACTTATACGGTAAATGCACTCAACCCTAATAATGGTTGTGTGAGCGCAACAAATGTACTTGTGATAGTAGATACGCAGGCACCAACCGCCAATGCAGGTTCAGACCAATTAATTTCATGTACCTCAAACAGTACTTCCTCTGGCGCACCAATTGGTATGATTCCGGTTGCAGGTATTAATTATAGTTGGTTGCCAACCACCAACTTGTCAAATGCAGCTATTGCTAATCCAAATGCTACACCAACAAGTTCACAAACCTATACACTTACAGCGGTTGATCCAAGTAACGGTTGTAGTAGTACTGATGAGGTATTAGTGACTGTTAATCAAATTGTTCCGGTAGCCAATGCAGGAAATGATCAACCCATCACCTGTGCCACCAACCCAACAGGTATAGTAGTTGGTACGACGGCAATAAATGGTGTTTCTTACAGTTGGTCACCAACAACTGGCCTAAGTGCAGCAAATATTGCACAACCAACAGCAAACCCGAGTATCACAACGACATATACACTTACAGCAACCAATATTGCTTCCGGTTGTACGCACACCGACCAAGTTATAGTGAATGTTGATAATACCAATCCGGTTGCAAATGCCGGAACTGGATTTATTAAAACATGTGTCAACAACCTGAATCCTGTTCAAGTAGGGATGATGGCTGTTTCAGGTGTACAATATTCTTGGACGCCAACAACCGGACTCAATGATGCCTCGGCTTCTAACCCAACAATCAGCGCAACAACTTCAAATATTTATACGCTTTCTGCTTATAACCCGAGTAATGGCTGTACCGCAACTGATACTATTCATGTTGTAGTTGATCAAGTTTTGCCTATTCCGGATGCAGGACTTGATTTTACAAAAACGTGCGTTCAGAATCCAAATGGATTAGCTCTTGGAACCACCAATTTAGCCAACCATACTTATGCTTGGTCCCCTTCAGTTGGCTTATCTGCGACTAACATTTACAACCCGCTTGCAAATCCGTTTATAACCACAACTTATACCTTGACACTTACCAATTCTCAAAATGGTTGTCAGGCGACAGATCAGGTTTTGGTTACGGTTGATACGGAGGTACCTGCTGCTAGTGCTGGCCCTCCGCTTTTAAGATCATGTACATCTAACACGAACGGTGCACAAATTGGAATGTCGCCAATAGCAGGGGTGAACTACAGCTGGTCTCCAACCACAGGTTTAAGTGCAGCTAACATATCCAACCCAACAGCTACTCCTACAAGTACAACAACTTACGAATTGACAGCGACCGATCAAACGAGCGGTTGTACGGCAACTTCGTCAATGGTATTTACCTATAATTTTACAGTTCCAGCAGTAAATGCTGGTTCTGATTTTACCAAAACATGTGCGAGCAATCAGAATCCCAATGGCGCAGTAGTAGGCTTTTCTGCAGTTCCAGGAATGTCTTATGCCTGGACACCAACTGCAGGGCTCACAAACCCGGCAGCAGCTTCTACGCTTGCTAACCCAACTGTTACAACTACCTACACACTGACTGCAACCAATCCAACAAGCGGATGTACTGCAACAGATAATGTTACAGTTACCGTCGATATCGATGTGCCGAGTGCCAACGCAGGAAACTCATTTACAAAAACTTGTAATACATTCACTACTGGGCAGCAGGTGGGTATGACAGCTGTTTCGGGTGTAAGCTATGCTTGGACACCTGCAATTGGTCTTTCCGCAGCCAATATTTCTAACCCAACGGCAAACCCTAATGTCACGACAACTTATACCCTAACAGCTACAGATAACACAAGCCATTGTACAGCAACATCAAATGTTACGGTAACAGTGCTTACCACGCCACCAACGGTAGAAGCAGGTCAAACGGCAACAATCAATTGTACCAACCAAGGTACACCACCTGTTCTCGGGACTACAGGCATTGCGGGTTTAACCTATGCTTGGTCTCCTGCTACTGGGCTCAACGACTACACAATTGCGCAACCAACAGCCACACCAACTGCTTCAACTACCTATACATTAACAGTTACAAACCCTCAGACTGGGTGTGTGGCAACAGACAACGTTTTAGTCAATGTCAACACAACAGCACCACCTATTAATGTTGGGACACCTTTCACAAAGACTTGTGTGAATTTCACCAATGGAACCACAATCGGTAGTCCAAGTATTACGGGATTAACTTATGCCTGGACACCAGCATTAGGATTGAGTTCACCTTCCATAGGACAACCTTTAGCAAATCCAACCATTACAACTACCTACACTTTAGTTGTAGAAAATAATTCAAATGGCTGTACCTCAACAGATCAGATTACCGTAACCGTAAATCAGGTTCCGCCTATTCCCGATGCGGGAAATCCTGGCACCATAAACTGTACACAAATACAACCAATTCAACTTGGTGCGGGTACTGTTTCAGGTTATGGCTATGCATGGAGCCCAGCTACAGGCCTAAGTGCAAACAACATTGCGAATCCTACAGCAAATCCTAATGCAACTACCAATTATACATTAACTGTAACAGACATCAATAACGGATGTACGGCAACTGATGCGGTTACAGTGACTGTAAGCAATACGGCTCCTGTAGTTGATGCACTTGTAGTTGGTAACCAAACTACCGTATGTGCAGGTTCGTCGATAACTTTATACGGTACTGGCGCAAACACCTACACCTGGAGCAATGGCGTTATCAATAATCAGGCGTTTGTCCCTAGCGCAACCGCAACTTATACTGTTACGGGTGTCAATACAACGAACGGATGTCAGTCCACAGATGTCATTACAATAACGGTCAACCCAATCCCGACCGTAGCACCGATACAGTCTATTGTACTTTGTGCGGGGTCGCAAACACCAAATATTGCATTTGTTGGAAGTGTTCCGGGTACCACCTTTAGTTGGACCAACTCTGATCCTAGTATCAATTTAGTTGCTTCGGATATCTCTAATTCTATTGCGCCATTTACAGTTACAAATAATACAGCCCAACCAAAAGTTTCGACCATTACTGTTACCCCTATATACACTTTTAATGGTTTACCTTGTGCTGGCACCCCTCAAACATTTACAATTACAGTTAACCCAATTCCGACTGTCAATGCTGTCAATTCAAGCGGTTATTGTCATGGAACAACAGTGCCAGCTATTAACTTTGCCAGTTCCTTTGGGGTAGCAAATACCATTTATACTTGGACAAATTCAAATCAAAATATTGGTTTAGGTTTGGGTGCCACTGGCAATATATCTGCTTTTTCAGCAACAAATGCTGGTACTGCACCCATCTCAGGAACCATTTCAGTTACCCCAAGCGCTTCAAATGCTGGTTTATCTTGTTCAGGGACAACCATTACCTTTGTGCTGACAGTTAATCCAATACCTACAGTTAATTCGATTGCTTCACAAGTAGTTTGTAATAATACAAGTACAACAGCAATTAATTTTGGTGGGGCAGTGGCAGGCACTGTCTACACTTGGTCTAATAACAATGTAGCAATCAACCTTGGTAACCAGGGTAATACAAACATTCCAAGCTTTACAGCGACCAATTCTACCAATGTGCCAATTACCGGTAATTTTACGGTTATTCCAACATATTCAAATGCCAATCAAACCTGTCCAGGTTCTCAAACGACCTTTAACATTACTGTAAACCCGACCCCAACGGTCAACGCTGTAACGAATCAGACTGTATGTGTGAATAGTCCAACAACTGCGATTGACTTTGCATCCACTTTCAATGTTTCAGGAACCACCTACAATTGGACGAATAACAATACTGCGATAGGATTAGCAGCTAGTAATTCTGGAAGTATTGCTTCCTTTAATGGAACGAATGGCACCAATAGCCCGATTTCAGGACTTATCACAGTAACTCCTCAAGTTATTTTAGGTGGTACAACTTGTAATGGGCCTCCTCAAACATTTACAATTACGGTTGACCCGATCCCAACGGTTATTGCGCCAGCAGATTTAGTACTTTGTCATAACGCAAATACTGGTGCTATTTCATTCACAGGTGCAGTTGCCAATACGACCTATACATGGGCAAACAATACGAGCTCGATTGGTTTGGGTGCTACTGGTACAGGAAATATCAGTTCGTTTGTCGCTACGAATACATCAAACGCTCCGGTAACAGCCCTCTTGAGCGTGACTCCAACTTTTGGAGCATGTACCGGTACTGCTGACTTCATGAATATTACAGTTAATCCGGTTCCTACCGTTAATGCAGTGGCAAATCAAGCGATTTGTGTTGGTTCATTGAGTAATCCGATAACATTTAGTTCAACGCCATCAATAGTAGGGACACAATATAACTGGACACAAACGAATACGAGCATAGGCTTAAATAGTAGTTCAAGTGCTGGTAATATTGCTGCTTTCAATACCGTGAATGGTTCAAATACCGTTCAATTAAGCGAGTTTACAGTTACCCCTGTCTACACCAACCTACAACACAACTGTCCTGGAACGCCAATCACTTTTTCAATAAATGTGATTCCTACGCCAACAGTGGTAGATCCTGCCAATCAAGTGGTTTGTAATAATGCAGCAGTCCAAGCTACAAACTTTACGGGAAATGTCACCGGTACCACCTATACCTGGACAAATACGCTACCAAGTATCAATCTTTCAGCAGGTTCAACAGGAAATATTGCCACTTTCAATGCCGTCAATACGACAAACGCCCCAGTAACAGCTGTTGTACAAGTTACTCCATCATATACGTTAGCAAATACCACTTGTACCGGAGCAAATGAGTCGTATACGATTACTGTTAATCCAACACCAACTGTTGATGCCGTTTCCTCTGCTGCTTATTGTGTCGGTTCGTCAACTAATGCGCTTGTATTTACAAGTAGCTTTGGTGTCTCCGGGACCACTTTTGCTTGGGCAAATAGTAATGCCGCTATTGGTTTAGCTGCAACAGGAAATGGTAACATTGCATCGTTTGTAACTACAAATACAGGAACGCAACCGATTGCAGGAAATATTGTAGTTACACCAAGCGCGAATAACTGTATTGGAAATCCTACGAATTTCAATCTTACTGTAAATCCAATACCAACGGTTACTGCAGTTCCTAACCAGGTCAAATGTAATGGTACACTCACAGACGCAATCAATTTTACGGGTTCTGTTTCGGGAACTATTTTTTCTTGGACTAACAATAATACAAGCATTAATCTAGGTGCTTCAGGTACAGGAAACATACCAGTATTTACAGCTACGAATACTACGAATGCGCCAATTACGGCAACAATAACAGTAACGCCATCTTTTAATTTTGCTGGACAAATTTGTACTGGGACACCGATTTCTTTTACAATTACCGTAAATCCAACGCCTACTGTCAATCAAATTGCTAACCAAGCTATTTGTGTGGGCTCAAGTAGTTCAATTATTCCGTTTACAAGCACTTTTGGTGTCAATGGAACCACTTATTCTTGGGCGAATAACAATACGGCTACAGGAATTGCGGCTTTAGGTAATGGTAATTTCCCATCCTTCAATGCGACAAATGCAACTACTACGGTCATCAGTTCACAAATTACGGTTACCCCAATGATGACAAATCTTGGAGTCAATTGTACAGGAACGCCAATGGTTTTCAATTATGCGGTCAACCCAATACCGGTCATGGCAAACCCTCAGGATCAGACACTTTGTCATGGCAACCAAACACAGGTCGTTACCTTTACTAGCAATGTCTCTGGGACAGCTTATGACTGGACGGCAAGCAATACTGCAATTGGTATTACTGCAAGTGGGGTCGGAAACATCGGAATTTTTGGTGCTGTGAATACCGGATCGACGGTTCAAAGTTCAACGGTTACCATCACGCCGTCATTTACCAATGGAACGGCAACCTGTTATGGTGTGCCACAAAACGTTGTCTTTAACGTTAATCCAATTCCAAGTGTTCAAGATCCCGTTGATCAAGTGATTTGTGCAGGGCAGAATACAAATACAGTCAGTTTTTCAGGAACAGCAACCGTATACAATTGGATAAACTCTAATACGAGTATTGGTTTGGCTGCATCAGGTGCTGGTGATATTATTGCATTTACAGGAATCAATAATAGTAATGTGCCACAAACAGCAAATATCATTGTTACGCCTCAATTTGTGTTTGGAGGTATTCCTTGTACAGGTAGTACTCAGAGTTTTACGATTTCTGTGAATCCTTCGCCAGTAATTAACTACAACCAACCAACTCCGCAAGCAGTTTGTTCTAATTCTACGACCAACTCGGTAACTATTTCTTCACCAACACCAAACACTACCTTTAACTGGAGCATTCCATCTGTTCCTACCGGCATCAGTGGATTAACAGTAACAAGTGGAACCAATTCAAGTACAATACCTTCCTTCACACTCTCCAACTCAACAAGTGTTCCAATTACCATCAATTTTGTGGTAAACGCCACGACAAGTGTTGGTAGTTGTCCGGGAGTTAGTTCAATTTATTCAATCGTCGTGAATCCGTCGCCTAACGTTGCAGCAACCAATCCTGTTGTTGTTTGTAATGCAGGGCAGGTGAGTAACCTCACCTTTACTGGGACAGGTACGAGCTATTCTTGGGTAAATGACTTGCCATCTATTGGTCTAGTTGCTGCAGGTACCAATCAAATCAATGCATTTACGGCCCTAAATCCAACCGCGACTGTTCAAACTGCCAACATTGCAGTTACACCAATTTATGATGGAAGTGGAATTACATGTTACGGTCCGGTTTCTAACTTTACTATTACGGTCAATCCAACACCGACTGTTACACCTACCAATGACATTGCACTCTGTAATTCAAATGTTTTTGCACCTTTAAGTTTCGCCGGATCGGGTACAAGTTATAACTGGACCAACAGCAATACAGCCATTGGTTTACTAGCTTCGGGCCCAAATACATTACCATCATTTACAGCAACAAACCCATCAAACACACCAATTAATGCTACCATTAGCGTCACGCCCACCTTTGTGAACGCAGGTGTCACTTGTACAGGTACTCAGGATCAGTTTGTCATTACCGTGAATCCGACTCCAATGGTCAATGATCCTGCTGATCAAGTAAGATGTAACCAAGCACAAACAGCTGCAGTGAACTTCACTGGAACTGCAACTAGCTATAATTGGACAAATACAACGCAGTCTATTGGTCTAGGTACCAACAATACAGGAAATATAGTGCCTTTCACGGCTGTCAATAATACCACTTCTCCGGTAGTAGCAACAATTGAAGTAACTCCTATTTTTACAGGTTCTGGAGCGCAATGCCCAGGTTCAACACAAAGTTTTACAATTACGGTTAACCCAACACCAAGTTTGGTGGATCCAGCAAACCAAACCGTTTGTAACGGAGCGAGCACCGCCTTAGTAAATTTAGTGGGTACGGGTACAAGTTATACTTGGACAAATAACACAACTTCAATCGGTTTGAATGCTACTGGAACAGGCAATATACCGGCATTTACTGCGGCAAATAATGGCAGTTCTCCGGTTGTAGCTCAGGTAGAGTTTACACCATTATTCACAGGTGGAGGGCAAACTTGCCCGGGTCCGACTCAAACCATGAGTTTCACTGTTAACCCAACGCCATCTTTAATTGCACCAGGGTCACAGGTCGTATGTAATACAGCCATGACCTCAGCAGTTGTTCTTTCAGGTACAGCAACAAGTTATTCTTGGACAAATTCTTTGACCTCAATAGGTTTATTAGGAACCGGAACTGGCAATATCGCAAGTTTTGCTGCTGCAAATACAACAAGTGTTCCTGTTAGTTCAACAGTTACAATTACACCAATTTTTACGGGTAATCAAGTGAGTTGTAATGGCCCGACTCAGAGCTTTACCTACACGATTAATCCTACACCAATCGTTAATGATTTACCAAATCAAACTGTTTGTAATAATACAAGTACACAACCTTTAAGCTTCACCGGTACCGGTACTAGCTATACATGGACCAATAATGTGGCGTCAATTGGTTTGATCAGTTCAGGGACTGGAAATATTTCGAGTTTCAATGCG
This sequence comes from uncultured Lishizhenia sp., assembly GCA_964590425.1. Taxonomy (GTDB): domain Bacteria; phylum Bacteroidota; class Bacteroidia; order Flavobacteriales_D; family Crocinitomicaceae; genus UBA952. The sequence continues at coordinate 53,778 of CAZPWB010000007.1, forward strand.
GTAAATTCAAGTAGTAACCCTTTGACAAGCACAGTTACGGTTACGCCACACTATTTGAATTCAAATGTAAGTTGTAGTGGTACTTCAGAAACTATTACCATTACAGTTAACCCTACACCGACCGCTACTGCCCCAGCAAATCAAGTCTTTTGTAATAATCAAATAGCACCAATTACGAATATTTCAGGAACCGGGACCAGTTATTCTTGGACCAACTCAAATCCTGCAATAGGACTTGCTGCAAGTGGAACTGGAAATATACCTGCTTTTACAGCCATCAATTCAGGTTTTGGACCGGTAACTGCGACTATTTCAATCACACCACATTTCCTCAATAATGGTGTAGAATGTCTGGGCACTTCTGTGAGTTATACGATTACAATTAATCCAACTCCGATAGTCAATGATCCAGCGAATCAAACAGTGTGCAATGGTTCTTTGACAGCTGCTGTTGCTTTCCAAGGATACACAGGAACTATTTATAACTGGACCAATTCGATGTCTTCGATTGGTTTGGCAGCGTCCGGAACTGGAGATATCTCTGCATTCACAGGTCAAAATTCAGGAACAAGCCCGTTGGTCGGGACGATCCAAGTGACCCCACAATATCTAAATGCAGGATTGTCATGTTACGGAACCGCTGAAATCTTTACTATTACGGTGAATCCTTCCCCTGTGGTTGGGTTCTCGGCTCAAAATCAAGTGATTTGTTCAGGGTCTGTTTCTAATTCAGTGACCATCAATTCAACCACTCCAAACGCGAATATTACTTGGAATGTCATCAATGCACCGGCAGGTATAACCGGACTCACAAGTACAAGTGGAACCAATATAATTCCTTCATTTACATTAATTAATACAACAAACGTTGCTCAAGTTGTTCAGTTTACATCAAGTGCTGCAACAAATATTGGTGGTTGTCCGGGTATCAGTTCTACTTACACAATTACAGTAAATCCAGCGCCAACAGTTGTGCCAACCAGCCCAATTGTAGTTTGTAACGGTGGCCAAGTAGGAGCCTTAACTTTTACAGGAACAGGTACTAGTTATAATTGGGCAAACAGTTTACCGTCAATTGGTTTAGCGATAAGTGGAACAAATACAATTGGAAGTTTTACAGCTATCAACGGAACAGCATCCATCCAGACTGCCAATATCGCAGTAACACCAGTTTTCCTCGGAGGAGGAACAACATGTTTTGGTTCGGTTTCTAATTTCACGATTACAATAAACCCAACACCAGTTGTTACGCCAGTTGCTGATTTTGCGCTTTGTAATAGCCAAGTGACAGCTCCATTGAGTTTCTCTGGTTCTGCAACAAGTTATTCTTGGACAAATAGCAATACCTCAATGGGCCTTATTGCTGCCAATGGTGCTAATGAACTCCCGAGCTATACCGCAACCAATTCAACAGGCCTTCCTGTGACAGCAACGATTAGCGTGACTCCGATTTTCCAAAATGCTGGTGTTACTTGTACTGGAAGTCAGGATCAATTTGTAATCACCGTTAATCCGACGCCAATTGTCAATGACCCACAAGATCAAGTGAGATGTAACCTCACCCAAACTGCAGTGGTCAATTTTGGTGGATCAGCTACCAATTATACTTGGACTAACAACTTGACGTCAATTGGTCTCGCTGCTAATGGCTCTGGAAACATTCTAGCCTTCACTGCACTCAACAGTGGCAGTTCTCCTGTAGTTGCAACCGTTGAAGTGACACCGCTTTTTGTGGGTTCCGGTGCCAGCTGTCCAGGTTCCCCGCAAACTTTTTCATTTACTGTAAACCCAACGCCGAGCCTGGTTGATCCAAACAACCAAACTGTTTGTAATGGGGCAAGTACAAGCTTAGTCAACTTAGTAGGTACAGGTACAAGTTATACTTGGACAAACAATACGCCATCTATTGGCCTTAACGCTACAGGAACTGGAAATATATCTCCGTTCACAGCGGTTAATCTTGGGACAACACCTGTTACGGCTCAGGTCGTGTTTACTCCAGTCTATACGGGTAGTAATGTTAGTTGTCCTGGACCGACACAGTCAATGACATTTACGGTTAATCCGACGCCAACGATGTCCGCACCAGCGGCTCAGGTTGTGTGTAATACGACATCAACCCAAGCCGTAAACTTCTCTGGTTCTGCAACAAGTTATTCTTGGATTAATTCTTTGCCATCTGTTGGGCTTGCCGCATCTGGCAATGGAAATATTAGCAGTTTCTCTGCCGTCAATAGTGGCAGTGTACCTGTAACTTCAACTGTAACCATTACGCCATTATATACTGGTGGTCAAGTCAGTTGTTCCGGCCCTACACAAAACTTTACCATTACAGTCAATCCAAGCCCAATTGTCAATGATTTACCGGATCAGACAGTTTGTAATGGTTCCTCAACCAATCCATTGAATTTCACAGGTTCAGGTACCAGTTATGCTTGGACCAATACGATCGCAAGCATCGGTTTAGGAAATTCAGGTTCAGGGAATATTTCAAGTTTTACAGCGGTCAATAGTGGTAATGGCCCTGTTGTTTCAACTGTAACTGTCACTCCACAATATTTGAATGCTGGGGTCAGTTGTGCTGGTTTGCAACAAACAATTGTTCTTACCGTCAATCCGACGCCAAGTGCCACAGCACCAACGAATCAAATTTATTGTAACAACCAAGTTACCCCTGGTACAAGTATTGTAGGTACTGGAACCAATTATACATGGACAAACTCCAATCCAGCTATTGGTTTGGCAGCGAGTGGAACGGGCAATGTCCCTTCGTTTACCGCGACCAATACGAGTTCTGCACCAATTACTGCTACCATCAGTATTACGCCTCGTTACCTCAATAATAATGTCGAATGTTTAGGTACACCTGTGAGCTTTACAATTACTGTCAATCCGACTCCAGTTGTCAATGACCCAGGAGATTTAGCTATCTGTAATGGCGCCCTAACACCAGCTGTTAACTTTACTGGTACAGCTACTCAATACAACTGGACAAACACAGTTGCAGCGATTGGCTTACCTTCAGCAGGCATCAATAATATTGCAGCATTCAATGCCCAAAATAACGGATCTACGCCGTTGGTGGCGAGTGTCAATATTACTCCAATTTATAATAACGGTGGTATTTCTTGCCCAGGTGTACAAGAAACCTTTACCATTACTGTTAATCCAACACCAGTGGCCAATGACCCAAGTGATGTCACTTATTGTCATAACCAAACGACCGTTCCAATCAACCTGACGGGTACTGCAACCAACTACACATGGTCAAATAACAACCCTTCGATTGGACTGGGTGCAAACGGACAAGGTCTTGTACCGAGTTTCCAAACCATCAATAATAGCAATGGGCCTGTCACTGCAACGCTTACCGTGACGCCATTCTATACCTTTGGTTCTAATGTCTGTGCAGGACCAACACAAACCTTTACCATCTCAGTGAGCCATGTGCCAACGGTTACAAACCTAAGTAATGTAAGTATCTGTGGTGGCTCCTTGACTAACGCCATTTCCTTTGCAGGAACTGCAAATGCTTTTGTTTGGGCCAACTCGAATCCGGCAATTGGCCTCGCTGCATCGGGTACAGGCAATGTGCCTAGCTTCTCTGCCATCAATAATACCGCTCAAGATGTAACGGCGACAGTTAACGTGACGCCTCAGTATATTTCAGCAGGGGTAACGTGTCCAGGAACAACACTCCCATTTGATATTTCGGTGCGTCCAACACCACTTGTGGGTACTATTTTTGACCAATCCATTTGTAATGCAACAAGCTTCTCTCAAAGTTTAACATCTTCTGTACCTGCAACCTTTGAATGGTCTGCTATTTCTAATCCAAATGTCACGGGAGAAGTATTCTTGACGCAAACAAGTTCCACAATTTCGAACACGCTCACCAATACAACCACGAGCATTCAAAACGTTCAATATACGGTTAATGCCGTTTCAGTTCCTTACGGATGTGTGGGGCCTGATAGCTTATTTACCGTTTCGGTTGTACCTGAGGTCATTCTTAATATTCCAAGTACGGTAGAAATTTGTAGTGGTGCAACAGTTAGCACTTTCTTAGCAGCCAATGTACCGTCTAACTTTACGTGGTTTACGACCTTCAATAATCCTAACATTACTGGTGAATCGTTAACTCAAAACACAGGGTCTGTTATCAACGATGTATTGATTAATACGAGCTCAAGTAACCAATTGGTGATTTATGCCGTCACGCCAACTTCTCAGTTGGGATCTTGTACAGGAGCAACCCAAACCATTGCTGTAACCGTGAAGCCAGAGCTAGAATTGCTCAATTCTGATACGGTTGTCATTTGTAGTGGTAGCCCTGTTAACTTAACTTTAACGGCAAATACCAATGTTACATTCAACTGGTATGCAAATCAGGCGGTGAATGTTACGGGTGAGACACTTTCAGCTGTTTCTTCTGGTACAATCAACGATGTATTGGTGAACAATACAAATTCTCCGCAAACTGTACTTTATAATGTAGTAGGAACTTCGGGTGCTACAGGTTGTTCGAGCCCAATTATACCAGTTTGGGTGATCGTCAATCCGATTCCGGTCATGACACCAATGACGAACCTCACTCGTTGTAATGGTGCTGTGGCAGCCATACCGAATTTCAGTTCATCTGTGAGCAATGCTACCTATAACTGGACTAATTCAAATCCTAATGTTGGTTTGGCTCTGAATGGAACTGGAAATATTCCAAGCTTTACGGCCACTAATATCAATTATGCGCCAATTAGTTCAACCATTCAAGTAAGTTCTAGTTTTACAAATCTAGGCCTAACTTGTACCGGCAATTCTACATCCTTTACTTTCATTGTTAATCCTACTCCGCAAGCTTATCCAATTAACAATCTACAATATTGTAACGGTACGAGTACAGTTGCGGTTCCAATTTCAGGACCTGTGAGCGGTACGGTTTACAACTGGAGTAGCTCCACGCCTTCAATCGGGGCGCCGGTAAGTGGAACTGGCACTGTTCCTTCATTTGTTACCTCAAACATTGGAGCAAACCCTGTTCAATCTTCAATCCAAATTCAACCTGTTTATACCAATGCTGGCCAAGCTTGTTTTGGACCAATCTCTACTTACAACATAACCGTTCAACCAACACCAACCGTAAACCCAGTTGCCAATCAAACAGTTTGTGATGGAAGTTCAACTCAGGCAGTCACATTCAGCGGCAATTCAAATGCAGTAAGTTATTCATGGACTTCAAGTTTACCAACGATTGGTATGTCAGCAAGTGGCGTGGGTAACATCGCTGCTTTCCAAGTCAATAATAACGGTAATACGCCAATTTCTACTAGCATCGCAGTAACTCCTCAGTTGGTTTCAGGCGCACTGACCTGTCAAGGGCCGTTGCAGAATTTTAGCATCACCGTTAATCCAATTCCTACGGTTGATCCGATATTACCTTTGACCTTCTGTAATAACGCAGTTTCTCAAGTCGATTTCAGCTCGACCTTCATGAACAATAGCCCGAATGTATTCTACAATTGGACAAACAGTAATCCTAATATTGGCATCACGGCAAGTGGTACTGGCGACATCAGTTTCTTAGCTACTAACACCACCAACGGTCTGATTCAAGGAACGGTACAGGTAACGCCTATCTACATCAACAATGCCGTTTCATGTACAGGGCTTCCGCAAAACGTTTCCATTACGATCAACCCGACTCCGACTATTGACACGATCAGCAATGTACTTGTTTGTGCGGGTCAGAATGTTCTTGTTGATTTCTACAGTACTTTCAACGTTCCACAAACCACATACAACTGGACTTCTACTCTTCCAAGTATGGGAATGGGCGCTAGTGGGGTAGGTTCTGGCATGTCTTTTACAAGTGTCAATAATTCAGCAGCTTCGCAAACAGCAACCATTACTGTTAATCCGGTATTTAGCAATGCAGGTGTCACTTGTATTGGTGTAGCTGAAACTTTTGAAATTACTGTAAATCCGATACCTGTTATTTTTGCCGTGAATGATCAAGTTTTGTGTTCGAATGTGAATTCGGCGCCGATAACATTTACCAGCAACGTCCAAAACGCGCAGTTCAATTGGACGAACAACAATACCAATATTGGCTTGCCATCGAACGGGGTTGGCTTTATTCCAAGTTTTGTTGCAACTAATTATGATACCATTCAGCAAAATGCGCTAATAAACGTTTCTGTATTGCACACCAGCAATGGTCTTACATGTAATGGGCTCAATCAACTGTTCAATATCATCGTGAATCCGCTGCCTGCAGTAGATGCAGTTGGTAATCAAACACTTTGTGCAAATACCTCAACCACTGCTGTCATCTTTGATGGCAATATGGTCAACAATACCTATTCTTGGAGTAATACAAATCCAATTATTGGGTTAAATACATCGGGTAATAACGACATTGTTTCATTCACGGCCTTGAACCCGACACTTCTTGCTCAGCAGGCCACAGTAACCGTAACACCTCATATTACAATGAATGGTGTTCAATGTAGTGGTCAGCCAGTAAACTTTGAATTCTTGGTACATCCGGCACCAACAGTGAACCAAGTGCAAGATGTTTCTTTGTGTGAGAATTTCTATTCACCTCAGTTTACTTTTGGTGGTCAGTTCAGCGGAACTCAGTATAGTTGGTACAACGACAATACAGCCATTGGTTTGGGAGCGAGTGGGCTTAATACACTCAATCCGTTCTTGGCTGAAAATAATAGTGCTGCGCCAATTGTTGGAAACATCAATGTTATTCCAAGTATCCAATATGGTAATTTGAATTGTTTTGGATCTCCAATGGAGTTCTCGATTACGATTCATCCACAACCTCAAGTAACTCCACCAACCAACCAAGTAGTGTGTAACGGTGCGCAAGTGGCAGCGATCAACTTCACGGGTCCTTCCACCGGAACCACTTATGTCTGGAGCAACAACAATCCGTCGATTGGCTTAGCGGCAAGTGGCACGGGCAACATCGCTAATTTCACGGCGATTAACAATGGCAATACACCAATTACTGCAACAGTTACGGTTACTGCACAATATGTCAACGGCACCCAAATTTGTTCGGGTAACGCTGAAACCTTCACAATTACCGTGAACCCTACACCAAACGTTGTTGACCCTGCCAACCAAAACTTATGTGTAGGCAACCAGTCCTTGCCAGTATTGTTTACAGGAAATGTATCAGGAACTACTTACGCCTGGACAAACAACAACCCATCCATTGGCTTACCAGCGAGCGGCACAGGAAACATTGCCAGCATCACGGGTCAGAACCCGGGTCAGACGCCAATTGTGGCTACGATCAGCGTTCAAGCACAATACAGCAATGCAGGTCAGTTGTGTTTAGGCAATACCGAGACCTTCACGATTACCGTGAACCCGCAACCTCAGGTAACACCACCAACCAACCAAGTAGTGTGTAACGGCGCACAAGTGGCAGCGATCAACTTCACGGGCCCTTCAACCGGAACCACTTATGTCTGGAGCAACAACAATCCGTCGATTGGCTTAGCGGCAAGTGGCACGGGCAACATCGCTAATTTCACGGCGATTAACAATGGCAATACACCAATTACTGCAACAGTTACGGTTACTGCACAATATGTCAACGGCACCCAAATTTGTACGGGTAACGCTGAAACCTTTACAATTACGGTCAATCCACTGATTACCATGCAAGCAGTTGCACCTGTAGTTGCGTGTGCAGGAGACGTAGTCCCTAGTATTCAGTTTAGTGGCAACGCTCAACCTAGTGAATTCAACTGGACAAATTCGAATCCATCCATTGGCATTCCTGCAAGCGGTTCGGGTCCAATTCAAACCTTTACAGCAGTCAATTCAGGCGCTGCAGCACAGGTTGCTAATATTACTGTAACACCTTCTTTTGTAAATGGTGTAAATGTTTGTGCCATTACACCTGTTAGCTTTAGCATCACAGTGAATCCTACACCGCAACTTGTGGTGCCAGCAGCTCAAGTTGTTTGTTCGGGATCTTTGGTTTCAGCCCTGAACTTTAATTCAAATACCGTATCTACGGTTTACACTTGGAATAATTCCAATGCTTCAATTGGTCTTACGGCCAATGGTGTTGGTAGCATTGCGCCATTTACAGCATTGAATACTTCAAATGGTCCACAGGTTGCAACCTTAGCTATCACTGCAAGTTATACCAATGCAGGATTAACATGTCAGAGCCTTGCATTTACAGGTATTACCGTGAATCCTACACCAAACGTTGTGGACCCTGCCAACCAAAACTTATGTGTAGGCAATCAGTCCTTGCCAGTATTGTTTACAGGAAATGTATCAGGAACTACTTACGCCTGGACAAACAACAACCCATCCATTGGCTTACCAGCGAGCGGCACAGGAAACATTGCCAGCATCACGGGTCAGAACCCGGGTCAGACGCCAATTGTGGCTACGATCAGCGTTCAAGCACAATACAGCAATGCAGGTCAGTTGTGTTTAGGCAATACCGAGACCTTCACGATTACCGTGAACCCGCAACCTCAGGTAACACCACCAACCAACCAAGTAGTGTGTAACGGCGCACAAGTGGCAGCGATCAACTTCACGGGCCCTTCAACCGGAACCACTTATGTCTGGAGCAACAACAATCCGTCGATTGGCTTAGCGGCAAGTGGCACGGGCAACATTGGTATGTTCACAGCCACAAACACAGGCAACACACCAATTACTGCAACAGTTACGGTTACTGCACAATATGTCAACGGTACCCAAATTTGTACGGGTAATGCTGAAACCTTTACCATTACCGTGAATCCTACACCAAACGTTGTGGACCCTGCCAACCAAAACTTATGTGTAGGCAATCAGT
>CAZPWB010000008.1:0-3803 GCA_964590425.1 uncultured Lishizhenia sp.
AAACCGCATTGGTTTCACCTTCTCATGAACAATTTATACCTGAACGTATGAATACTAAAACTACAATTTTGAAGCGCTTTTCGTTATTGTTAACAGCGGTTTTAATTTCTGTTACAACAGCTTTGGCACAATGTCCAAATCCAATAACAGCAGTTACGCTGACTGTCAATGATCAACCTTGTGGTAGCCCATCTGTAAATGGTTCCATGACTGTTGCTGTAACAGGTGGTGTGGCCCCATACACTTATACTTGGACTAGAAACGGAACTGCATACGTAACAACACCTGCAAACACCAACGCACCTACCAACTTAATCGCTGGTAATTATGTGGTTTCTGTTACCGACGCTTGTAATGTAACTGCAGTTTCTTCTGCTTCTGTTACTTTAAACAATGCTATTGCAATTGACTTGACAGCTGCGTCTTTAGGCGCGAACGCTTTATGTTTCGGTGGTAATGGGTCAATTTCTGCTTCAATTACTGGCGGTACAAGTCAACGAAGTTTAGTTGTGACAAATACTACAACAAATCAGGTTTATACTTTTGTTACGCCAAGCGGCCCTGCAGTACTAGGGGTTTTTCCTTACTCAGCATCAGTTCCACAAGGAACTTACAGTGTAACTGCAGTTGATGCAGGTTCGACTTGTCCATCTGAGACATGGCCTACTAACATAGTTGTTGGTCAACCTGCTGCAGCACTTACAGCAACTACTGCTAAAACAGATGTTTGTTTTGGTGGAACTAACGGAACAATCACTGTTACTGCCGCGGGTGGAACAGGAGCAGTAACCTATTCAAAAGATGGAGGAGCAACATACCAACCATCAAACGTGTTTACCGGCCTTGCTGCTGGAACATACAGCATCGTTGTTAAAGATGCGAACAACTGTACAACTACTCCAGCTTCAGTAACAATCAACCAATCTGGAAGTGCATTAGCTGTTGCTGTAACTTCAGTAACAAATGTTGCGTGTAACGGCGGTTCAACTGGAGGAGTCAATATCACAGCAACAGGTGGATACAGTACTTCTTATTCTTATGCATGGACAGGTCCTGCTTCATTTACTGCAACGACAGAAGACTTATCAAACCGCCCAGCGGGTGTATATAACGTAACTGTTACAGATGCAGGCGGGTGTACCCAAGTAGCAACTGCTACCATTACTCAGCCAGCTGCGCTTGCAGCTACTACTGTTGTTACAAATGTTCTTTGTAACGGTGCATCAACCGGTGCGGTTAACTTAACTGTGACAGGTGGCACCGCACCTTACACTTATTCTTGGTCGGGTACTAGTTTCACTTCTGCTTTAGAAGATTTATCAGCTCGTCCGGCTGGCACATACACTGTTACAGTGACAGATGCCAACAACTGTACGGTACCTGCTTCAGCAACTATTACTCAGCCTGCAGTGCTTGCAGCTACAAACGTAATTACCAATGTAGCTTGTAATGGGGGTTCAACAGGAGCAATCAATCTAACGGTTAGTGGTGGCACGACACCTTACACGTTCTCTTGGACTGGCTCAAGTTTTACTGCTACAACAGAAGATATCAATAACCGTCCAGCAGGTGCTTATGCAGTTACAATTACGGATGCTAATGGTTGTCCAGTTTCATACACAGGTTTGACTATAACACAACCAGCAGCTCTTGTCGCTTCAATTTCAGCATCTACAAATAATGCATGTTTTGGCGCAGCAGCAGGTTCGGCAACGGCAGCTGCAACCGGCGGAACAGGCGCATATACTTATTCTTGGAACACCACACCGGCACAAACTACTGCAACAGCAACAGCGCTAGCAGCAGGAACATACACAGTAACAGTAACAGATGCAAACGCTTGTCCTTCAACTGCAAACGTTACTATTACAGCACCTACTCAATTGTCAGCTACAATAGCAGTTACAAATGTTAGTTGTAATGGTGCATCTACAGGAGCAATTAACGTGAACGGCGCAGCTGGTGGTGTTGCTCCATACCAGTACTCAATTAATGGTGGAACCACTTGGGTTTCAACATCTGCCTTCACAGGTTTACCTGCAGCTACAACTTATAATGTTCAAATTAGAGATGCAAACCTTTGTGTTCGTGATCTTGATTTAGCTGCTAATACTACTATTACGCAGCCAACAGCTCTTACAGCTACAGCAACCAATACAAATGTTTCATGTTTTGGTGGTTCTAACGGAACAATTACCGTTACTGCTACAGGAGGTACGGCACCATACACTTATTCTACGAACGGTACAACGTTCCAAGCTTCAAATATACTTACTGGTTTAGCGGCCAATACTTATACTGTTACTGTAAAAGACAACAATAACTGTCAAATTACGCTAACTAGAACGGTTTCACAACCTACAGCAATAGCCCTAACCGATGACGGTTCAGCTCCAGCATCTTGTGCAAATACAACAGACGGAGCATACTTCATCTCTGTTTCTGGCGGAACAGGCAGTTACACTTATGCTTGGACTGGTCCAAACAGCTTTGCATCTACAACTCAAGATCAAGTATACAACTTGGCTCCTGGTACTTATGCAGTTACTGTTACAGACGCAAATTCTTGTACTGCAACTTTATCAAATCTTGTGGTTACCTCACCTCCAGCAATCAATATTGCAACTGTTGCAACTAACGTTACTTGTTTCCAAGGAACAACAGGTGCTATCAACGCAACAATTACTGGTGGTTCGCCAGCCTTCACTTACCAATGGACTAAAAACGGCACAAACTTCGCAACTACCGAAGATATCACAAATATTGGTGCAGGCACATACGTACTTACAGTGACGGATGGTAACTTCTGTCAAAACTCAACAGCGTCAATTAACATTACTCAAGGCCCTCAAATCGTAGCTACAGTTGCCGCTGCATCTTCAGCAATTTGTAGTGGTGCTAATGCTGTATTCACAATTACTGGTACAGCGGGTAATGTTGTAACATACAACTTAAATGGTGGTACAAACACAACCGTTACTATTCCAGTCGGTGGTGCAGCTACTATCACGGTTAACGCAGCGACAACTGCTCAAACATTGAACCTTGTATCCGTAGCTAGCGGTTCATGTTCAAATACATTGTCAGGTACTGCTTCAGTTACTATCAATGCGCTACCAACAGCTAATGCAGGTTTAGACCAAACAGTATGTGCTGGCGTTCAAGTAACACTTTCAGGTGCTGGTACAGGTACTTATACTTGGAATAACTCAGTTATAAACGGCGTTGCATTTACTGCACAAAACGCAACTACTTCACCGATCACAACAACGTATACACTTACTGTTACAAATGCTAACAACTGTACTGCTACAGATCAAGTGAACGTAACTGTTAATCCATCTCCAATTATTACTGCGGTAAGCAACCAAACAGTATGTAACGGTTCACAAACAACGGCAGTAACTTTTGCAAATAACTTAACAGGTACAACTTATGCCTGGACTAACAACACAACATCAATTGGTTTAGCTGCATCTGGAACTGGTAACATTGCTGCATTTACAGGTGTAAATGCTGGTACTGCTCCAATCACAGCAACTATTTCTGTAACAGGAACAAATAGCGGCTGTACAAGCGCTCCTGCTACTACTTTCACAATTACTGTGAACCCAACACCAACAGTTAACAACTTCACTAACCAAACAGTATGTGCTGGTTCTTCAAACGCAGCAGTTGTTCCAACAGGTGCGGTAACTGGTACCAACTATAACTGGACAAACTCAAATACAACAATTGGTTTAGCAGCCTCTGGTTCAGGCACTATTCCAGCCTTCAGTGCTATCAACGCAGGCGCTACGGCA
>CAZPWB010000008.1:3903-59952 GCA_964590425.1 uncultured Lishizhenia sp.
CTTCATGTTCAGGTTCACCAAAGACTTATACAATTACGGTGAATCCTACACCAATTGTAGGGAATAAAACTGCAACAATTTGTTCAGGAACTGCATTTACTGCTACAACTGGTGGTTCTGATGTAGTACCTGCTGGAACGCAATTCACTTGGACTGTTGCGCCTAACACAAGTGTTACTGGTGCTAGCAATCAAACAACAGCAGTTTCTACTATTGGTCAAACGCTTACCAATACAACAAATACAGTACAAACTGTGGTTTACACAGTTACTCCAATTTCTGGTACATGTTCTGGCGCTACATTTACAGTGACAGTAACTGTTAACCCAACTCCTTCAGTTACTGCGCAAGCTGCTACTATCTGTTCTGGAGCTTCGTTTAGCGTTGCCCCTACAAACGGAAGCGGTAACATTGTACCAACAGGAACAACTTATTCTTGGTCGGCTCCTGCGGCTATTACTGGAATTTCAGGTTTAGCTTCTGGTTCTGCTCAATCAACAATTGGTGGGACCCTTACAAACTCAACTAATGCACCAATCAATGTAACTTATGTAGTTACGCCAACAAGTGGTTCATGTGCAGGCTCAAGCTTCAATGTTGTTGTGACTGTGAATCCAAGACCGGCAATTAATAACATGACTGCTACCATCTGTTCAGGTTCTGCTTTCACTACTGCACCAGTTAATGTAACAAATGGTGTTGTACCAGCTGGTACAACATACACTTGGACAGTTGCTCCTAATGCAAATGTTACAGGTGAAACTGCTGTAGCTACAGCTTCAAATAATATTTCACAAACCTTAACAAATACTACAGTAAATGCTGAGCTTGTAACTTACACGGTTACACCAACAGCTGGTATTTGTGATGGCTCAACTTTCTCAGTTGCTGTTACGGTAAATCCAATTCCGGTAATTGCTAACAAGACTGCAACAATTTGTTCTGGCACAGCCTTTACGGTTAGTCCAACAACTGCTGGTACTGATCTAGTGCCAACAGGAACAACTTATACTTGGATTGTTGCTGCCAATGCAAACGTAACCGGCGAAACTAGCCAAGCAGTAGCTCAGTCTTCAATTTCTCAAAACTTAGTAAACACTACAAATGCAGTAGAAACTGTGGTTTATACCGTGACTCCAACATTTGGTGGTTGTACTGGTGCAACCTTTACTGTAACTGTAACAGTTAATCCTACTCCTCAAATTACAGCACAAACGAACAATGCTTGTTCAGGTGTTGCTGTAACTTTAGCTCCAACTAACGGAGGTGCTAATGTTGTACCTACCGGTACTACATATACTTGGACGGTTGTGGATAATCCAAACGTAGTTGGTGAGACAAATGCAAATACTGCTCAAAACTCAATCGTTCAGACATTAGTTAATGCTTACACTTCAGCTCAGCAAGTTGTTTACACAGTTACTCCAACTGCTGGAACTTGTGTAGGAACACCGTTTACTTACACTGTAACTGTTTCAACGCCAGTATCAGTTGCTGCGCTTACAGGTGCAACAAATGTATGTCTTGGTTCAACTACACAATTAGCAAGTGCAACTGCAGGTGGTGTATGGACATCTTCTAACACGGCGGTTGCTACAGTATCTTCTACTGGTGTTGTAAGTGGCTTAACTACTGGTTCAACAACAATTTCTTACACTGTAACTAACAGTGTGGGTTGTACAGGTGTGGTAACAGCAAACGTGAATGTGAATGCACTTCCAGTTGCTACGATTACTCCAAGTGGAGCAACAACATTCTGTCAAGGTGGTTCAGTAACACTAACCGCTTCTGCAGGATCTTCTTACTTGTGGTCTAATGGTTTACAAACTCAAGCAATCACTGTTAACACTGCAGGTAACTATTCAGTTCAAGTATTTAACGCTGCTGGATGTGTAACAACATCAAGTGCAGTAGCTGTTGTAGTAAATGCTTTGCCTACTGCGACTATCACTGCTGGCGGCCCAACGACATTCTGTCAGGGTGGTTCGGTAACGTTAACTGCATCTGCGGGATCATCTTATCTTTGGTCTAACGGTGCTACGACACAAGCTATTACTCCAACAACTTCTGGTTGCTATTCAGTAACTGTTACTAATGCAAATGGATGTTCTACAACATCAGCTTGTACTCAAGTAACTGTGAATGCTTTACCAGTAGCTACAATTTCATCTTTGAATGGTAACTCGTTCTGTCAAGGTGGTTCTGTAACCTTGGTTTCAACGCCTGGTTCGATCTATGCTTGGTCAAATGGTCTTCAAACACAAAGTATCAACGTTACTGCTTCAGCTAACTTAACAGTTACTGTAACAAATGCTAATGGATGTTTTGCAACATCTGCACCGTTTGCAGTAACAATGAATCCGCTTCCAACAGCGGTTATCACTGCTGCAGGTCCTACGACATTCTGCCAAGGTGGTTCAGTTGTATTAACTGCTACAGGTGGAACATCTTATACTTGGTCTAACTCAACTTCAACAGCAAACTCCCTTACAGTTACAACTCCAGGAGTTTACACTGTAACCGCAACAAATGCCAATGGATGTACTGCAACTTCTGCACCAGTAACGGTAACAGTAAATGCACTTCCAGTTGTTGCTGCGATTGCAGGTGCAAACGATGTTTGTGTTGGATCAACTTCTATCTTAACTAACGCAACTTCAAATGGTGTTTGGTCTTCTTCAAATGCTGCAGTTGCAACTGTATCAACTACGGGAACAGTTACAGGTGTAGCAGCAGGTTCAGCAACAATTAACTATACTGTTACAAACGCTTCAGGATGTGTAACTACATCTTCAATGTTAGTGAACGTAAATGCAGTTCCTGTTAACATTCCAATTGGTGGTCCTAACACAGTTTGTGTTGGCGCAACTATTACAAACTTTGCAACACCAGGTGGTGTTTGGTCTTCAAGTAACGTAAGTGTAGCAACAGTAGCACAGAACGGTATCATTACCGGTGTTGGAGCAGGTACAGCTACAATTTCTTACACGATTACCAATGCTGCTGGATGCTCTAGTACCGTAACTAAAGTAGTTACAGTCAATGCACTTCCTGCAGTTGCAGTTGCTGCTAACGGTCCGTTGACATTCTGTCAAGGTGGTTCTGTTACTTTGACTGCTTCTGGTGGAACATCATATGCCTGGGCTAACTCTACAATCACAACACCAGCAAGAACTATCAATGCTTCTGGATCTTACACGGTAACTGTTACAAATGCAAATGGTTGTTTTGTAACAAGTGCTCCGGTAGTTGTTAACGTACTTGCACTACCGAATGCTGCTATTGCTTCTACCGGTTCTACAATCTGTTTAGGTAGCACAGTTACTTTAACTGCTAGTGGTGGTGTATCATATGCTTGGTCTAACGGTGCGCAAACTGCTGCAACTACTGTAAACAACTCAAATACTTACACTGTTACTGTTACAGGTGCTAATGGTTGTACAAATACAGCTTCTAACGTGGTAACTGTTAATGCCAACCCTGCGGTAGTTACGACTGCTAATGGTCCATTGACCTTCTGCCAGGGTGGTTCAGTAACATTGAATGCTACTGGTGCTGCAACATATATCTGGAGTAATGGTACACTTGGTTCAAGTAATATTATTACACAAAGTGGTACTTATTATGTTCAGGGAACAAACGCTGCAGGATGTACATCTAACTCAGCGGTAGTAACTGTAACTGTTCTTCCATCTCCGGTTGTATCGGCACTTACTGGTTCAAACACCGTATGTGAGGCTTCAACAATTACATTAAGTTCAGCTACTCCAGGTGGTGTATGGACTTCTTCAAATGGTTTTATTGCTACAGTCAATAACTCCGGTGTAGTTACAGGTATGAACGCAGGCACCGCAACAATTACTTACACGCTGTCAAATGGTGCATGTAACTCAAGTGTTTCTGCCTCAGTAACTGTACTTAATAGTCCAGCTACTCCAGTTATTACTGCTGCTGGTCCAACTACAGTTTGTCCAGGAGAAACAGTTACATTGTTCTCTTCAAATGCTCCTAACTATCAGTGGAACTCAGGACAACAAACAAACGGTATCGTAGTAACGCAAAGTGGTTCTTATGATGTGACAGTTACAGGATCTAACGGTTGTGCGGTAACTTCATTGCCAATTACAGTAACTATTGGTGACGACGTGGCTCCAATCATTGTTGCTCCACTCAACGTAAACGTAAACCCTAACTTGGGTTGTACTGCAGTGGGTGTTGCACTTGGAACGCCTGTGGTTTCTGATAACTGTACAGTAGCTTCAGTAACAAACAATGCTCCTGGATTATTCCCAATTGGAACAACTACAGTGACTTGGACTGTAACTGATGGTGCAGGAAATACCGCAACAGCTACACAATTAGTAAATGTGGTAGATCAAATTGCTCCTGAGGCTACAGCTCCTGCAAACGTTACTGTCAATACAAACAACTTCTGTGATGCAACAGGTGTTAACCTCGGAACGCCAGAAGCTACTGATAACTGTACAATCGCTTCAATTGTAAATGATGCACCTTCTAGCTTCCCTATCGGAACTACAGTAGTAACTTGGACAATTACAGATGCTACAGGTAACTTTACAACAGTTACTCAAAATGTAACAGTAGTAGATACTGAGGCTCCTGTTGTAGTTCTTCAGTCAGCAGCTGTACAACTCGATGCAAACGGAATAGGAGTTCTTTCTTTCGAAGCAATCGATAACGGTTCATCTGATAATTGTGGTATTGCTGAAGTAACGATTGATCAAACAATATTTGATTGTGCACAGGTTGGTTTCAATACGGTTACTGTAACAATTACTGACAACAGTGGTAATCAGTCTGAGGCTCAAGTAGTGATTAATGTTATTGCTTCTGATGCCTGTGGTGGAGCTGATTTTGCTGGTCCACAAGTTCCAGATGCATTTACACCAAACGGAAACAGCATTAACGATACATGGGTGATCCCAGGACTTGAAGGATACAATACAAAAGAAATGGCTGTTTACAGCCGCTACGGAACACTAGTTTACTACAGCGGAGCTTATGCTAACGACTGGGATGGTACCTTGATGGGTAATGGAGTAGCAGTTCCTGATGGAACATACTACTACACATTAACTCTTGATGGTGGTAAACAATTGAGTGGTTACGTTTATATCAACCGAGTAAAACAATAGTAATTCATTGACCAATTACGTTATGAAAAAGACAAATAGCATCCTTATTGCAATAGGTGTAGTTCTAGCGAGCTTTCAAGCGCTAGCACAAGATCCTAACTATCGTCAAAACCAATTCAACGCTTTGATGCTGAATCCAGCTCAAGCGGGCGCAAATGGTTATAATGACATTACTACCTTGGCTAATTCTCAATGGACTGGTTTACGTGGTGCTCCAAAAACCATGACCTTGTCTGGAAACTTTAATATCCTTAACAATTTTGGTTTAGGTGTAACATTGTTACAAGATGAAACAGGGCCGGTAAAGACTACTCAGTTTGCTGTCAATGGTGCTTACCATTTGAAGTTGAACGAATCATGGAAAGTTGCTCTAGGTGTTCGTGCTATTGCAGGAAACACAACTGTAAACCTTACTGATTTAGTAACGACTGAAGCTTTAGATCCTGATATGTTAAGCAATATGTCTACTGGTTTACAGTTCAATGCAGGTTATGGAATCTTGGTATATCACAAAAATATTTATTTCGGATTTGCTCGTCCAAGAGTAGGTAGTCTTGATTTTATCGATCGCGACATGAGTCTTTTTGTAGATAACCGCGGAGGTTATTTGGGTTATGTAGGTGGTACTGCACCAATGGGTGCTATGTGGAGTCTTCGTCCAAATGTAGTTGTTCGTTATATGGACGGTTTACCATGGACAGTAGACATGAACGCCATCTTTACAAACAAAAATGGTCTTGACGTCGGATTAAGCTGCCAGTTGAATAGTGCTGTTGGTGCTATTGTTGGATATGACTTCGGATCACGTTTTTATGTAGGTTATTCATACACGTACCCACTTTCTAACATGAGTCGTGTAGCTATCCAGTCTCATGAGGTAGCTTTACGTTACAAGTTCAACAACAACGCTAGCCGTTGCCAGGGTCCACGCTTCTTCAATTGATATAGCTCTTTCTTATGCGTTATTTATCGCTAGTATATTTTGCAGTTCTGACACTGTTTACAACACTTGCTCAGCAAGATGTTTTATTAACTCCTGCTTGTTTCAATACGAAGCAAGATGACTTCGGAGTGCGTCAGTTTGCGGGTGACCTCTATGTGTTGTCTGCAGCAATCAATGCTTGCGATGAAGTTGATATGGATGAGTTTGCAAAAAAACCTTTTTCAGACCTTTATAAAGTTGAGGGTTGTGCACTCAAGACGCCAATGTTGGTTAGTGCTGAAACAGGAGAGGCTATGAACATCAATACATGTTTTTACGACGGACCAATTTCTTCTAATAAAGCTGGAGATTTATTGTTTTTTACAAATAATTACGGTTCAGATAAAAACGAAAAGCTAACGATTTACTACACTACCAAAACAAAGAATGGTCAATGGTCTAAACCATTGCCATTTGTGTATAACAACGACAAGCATAACACTACGCATCCTTTCTACGATGAAGCAAACAATATGCTTTATTTTGCTTCAGATATGGCAGGTGGTACAGGTGGAATGGATATCTATCGATGTACATTCCAGAATGGAAAGTTTGGTCAGAAAGAAGCCGTTAGAGGAGTAAATACAGCCCAAAACGACATATTCCCGATTGTTTACAAGAACACGCTTTATTTCTCATCACAAGGGCACAATAGTCAAGGAGGTTATGATTTGTACAGCTTAACTAATCTTGAGGTCAAAAGCATGGGGGCAGTATTTAATACAGCTTACGATGACTTAGCCATAATGTTTACAGATGACAAGCATGGTTATTTCACAAGTAACCGCCAAACCTCAGGTGAGACAGATGATATTTTTGCGTTTGAATTGCGTGATCGTTTCCTAGACAAAACGCTTGATTACGTTGTAAAAGATAAGAAAACACTTTTACCACTATCTGGTGTTAAAATTAGAATTGTTGATGATTCAACAGGTATCGAGTTACTTACTGCCATGACTGATGACTTAGGAGTCTTGACTCAAAAGCGTGATTCGCTCATGATTGAAAGCAAGCATCGTTACAAAGTTTATCTAGATAAAGAAGGTTACGTAACGAAAGAGGTTTTCTTTGATTACCAAGTTTTAGATTCAAATGTTATCAGTGTACGTGATTTAGTTGATCTAGATCTTGAGCCACTTTCATTAGAGATGGAGATTACCTCTTTACTCGGTTTGAAATCTATCTATTATGACTTCGATAAGTCAGACCTCAGAGCAGATGCTATTGTTGAGCTTGATAAGGTTGTGGCTTTCATGAACAAGTATCCAAAAATTGAGGTTGAGCTTGGTTCACATACTGACTGCAAGGGTAACATGGCATACAACCAAAGCCTTTCAGAAAGACGTGCTAAATCGGCTGCTGATTATATTCAGGCAAGAATTTCTAACCCTAGTCGTTTGACTTCAAAAGGTTATGGTGAGTCACAACTCAAAGCAGCTTGCCCGTGTGAAGGTCGCAAAGCGAAGTCTGATTGTTCAGACGAGCAGCATCAGTTGAATCGTAGAACTGAATTTATTATTAAGTCACTCAAGATTTCAACAAGAGATTCAGGCTTGAAGTAACAATGTCAACTTCTAAGTTGCCTCATGTAGGCACAACTATCTTTACCACGATGTCTGCACTTGCTCAAAAGCATGGTGCAATTAATCTAGCTCAAGGTTTTCCTAACTTTCCTATTGATCCGCAATTACAAGCACAGCTTGTAAGGGTTTCTCAAGAGAGCACTCATCAGTATGCGCCACTTCAGGGTCTTGTCACTTTGCGTGAAAAAGTTGCAGGTTTGATCGACCGGCAATATAAACGTGCAGTTCAAACAGATGAAATACTAATCACTGCAGGTGCAACACAAGCAATTTTTACAATCATTCAAGCACTTGTTTTCGCCGGTGATGAAGTTATCATTCTAGATCCGAGTTATGACTGCTATGAAGCACCTGTGCAACTTGCAGGGGCCAAAGCCATTCGATTGCCTTTGACCGCAACTTTTGATCCTGATTGGGATCTAATTGAGGCTAATTTAACCGAGCGAACAAAGTTGTTGATTATCAATAATCCGCACAATCCAAGTGGTAAAATTTGGCAGGAATCTGATTTTGTAGCG
This sequence comes from uncultured Lishizhenia sp., assembly GCA_964590425.1. GTDB lineage: Bacteria > Bacteroidota > Bacteroidia > Flavobacteriales_D > Crocinitomicaceae > UBA952. Next base: position 12,143 of record CAZPWB010000008.1, read on the forward strand.
CTAGAACAATTGATGCAACGTTATCCAAATTTATTGTTGTTGTCAGATGAAGTTTATGAATTTATTACGTTTGAAAAGGGGCATCAGTCTATCCATGAACGCGTTGCTATTCGAGAGCGCTCAATAGTCGTTTCTTCTTTCGGAAAGACTTTTCATATTACCGGTTGGAAAGTTGGCTATTTAGTTTGTCCAATGGCGCTGATGACAGAAATTTTGAAGGTACATCAGTTTTTAGTGTTCTGTGTAAACAGTGTAGCCCAACATGCTTTAGATGCTTATCTAGATTTAGTGGATGTAAATACACTATCGTCGTTTTATCAGCAAAAGCGCGACCTTTTTAGAGAGGGTTTAAAAAATAGCAGTTTTACTTTGCTACCAGCAGATGGAAGTTATTTTCAGGTAGCTGACTTCTCAGCTATATCGAAACAGTCAGATGTTGAGTTCTGTCAAGAACTTACAGTGAAGCATGGTGTGGCAGCCATACCCATATCGGTTTTTAATGCGAATGCCCATGATGCTAGTTTGATTCGTTTCTGCTATGCAAAAACAGAAGAAACCCTTCAGGAAGCTATTGAAAAGTTATGCAAGATTTAAGAATAGGCCTCTTACAATTTGATCAGGTTTGGCAAGATAAGCAAGCCAACTTTGAAAAGATATCTGAGTTAATTGCGGCGCAAAGTTCAGATATAGATTTGTTGTTACTGCCAGAAATGTTTCAGACAGGTTTTACTATGGATCTTGCTTTAGCGGAAGCCATGCAAGGTGCGTCTATTCAGTTTTTAAAAGAGCTTGCTCGTTCGAATAATTTTGCAGTATATACTTCATTGATTATTGCTGAAAATCAGTGTTTTTTCAATCGTGGTATTTTTGTTTCACCTGATGGCCAGGTTTATACCTATGATAAAAGAAAATCGTTCGGTTTAGGTGGAGAAGATCAGTTTTTTACGGCTGGGCAATCGAGAATAATTGTTTCTTTTAAAGAGTGGAAGATCAATTTACAGATTTGTTACGATTTGCGTTTTCCAGAACTCTGTCGCAACCAACATAAAGAAGGGCAGGCAGCCTACGATGTGCTCTTATATGTTGCCAATTGGCCTTCAAAAAGGATTTTTCACTGGGACGCCTTGTTAAAAGCCAGAGCTATCGAGAACCAATGTTATGTACTGGCTTGTAATCGAGTAGGTACAGATGCAAATCAGCTCAGTTATAATGGCCATAGTCAAGCTGTGGATATGTTTGGAAATGATTTGCTAACACCCCAAGAACAAGAGGGACTTTACGTTGTTAATATCAGTGCTACTACTTTGATGGAAGGCCGTAAAAATTTGCCTTTTTTGAAGGACGCATAGAATTCCTTATCTTTATTACCTAAATATGTTAAAATGAAAAAACTTTTACTCTTTGTAAGTGCGCTTTCTTCAGTGGCTTTTGCTCAAAAAGCACCGCGCATGCAAACATTTCAAGATTTAGTGAATGCTCCTAAAGAGCTTACTAAAGCCCCAATTGATGAAAAGATTCTTGGTGTAACCCTTTGGTCCGATGACTTTTCAACTCCTGCAAACTGGACAATTGACAACTCAGGACAATCTGGAGCTGAATTCGGTTGGAATATCAACAATACTAGCGAAGGTTGGTGGTCTGCTAATGGAATTTCTTCTACTTCAGGAGGAAACAATGCTGAATTGGTAAACGGTGATGCACAAGCTGCTACACAAGCACTTAATGTAACTTATACCATGACGACTGCTCAAGCAATTGATATTGCTGCTTTGGGTGGAAACAATCAAGTTTCTATTCAATTTCAACAATACGGAGCGCGTTTCAATGACCTTCAAGAAATCCAAATCTCTACAGATGGGGTTACTTTTACAACAGTCGGAAACAACCTTGATAAGCCAGTACTTTCTGCTGCAGGTGGTTCAGCTTATGCGAATCCTGACACAAAAATCATCAACTTAGCTACTTTCTTACCGAGTACGCCAAGCCCAATCTGGATCCGTTTTTCTTGGACAACAAACTTCCCAGGTTCAGCGGCCAACGCAAACGTATGGATTACTTACGGATGGTACATTGACGATGTCAAAATTGTTACAAACCCAACCAACGATTTATCTGTTACCGGAAATTACTGGGGTGCTGTAGGCTTGCCTTACTACCAAATTCCTGACGAACAAGTTTCTGAAATCGGTTTTTCAGCAGACGTATTTAACGGTGGAGTCAACACTCAAAATAACGTCAAATTAAATATCAATGCCAACAACGGTGCCTGGACGGGATCTTCAGCTCCAGTGAGCATTGCATCTTTAGATACGGCAACACTAGAACTTACTACTTTCTACACGCCGCCATCAACAATTGGAAATATTTCAATTACCCGCACTATCACAGCAGATTCTACAGATGATATTCCTGCAAACAATGCGCTTGCTAATGTTGATTTCGCTATTACTGACTTTATTTATGCCCGCGATAACGGTACACCTGCTGGTAGTACAACCAATGGCACAGATGGTTTTGAAGTAGGGAACCTTTTTGATATTTTCCAAGATGCTACCTTAAAAGCTATTAACATTCGTCTTCCTGGGGGTGCCAATGGAGCAACAGTTGGGACTGAAGTTTTCGTAAAACTTTACTCTCTTGACCCAACTACTGGTGATTTCGTATTCGAATCTGAATCAATGCCGCTTGCGATTCAAAGTAATAACCTTAACACAAATCTTGTTATGGAGTTAGAGCCATTTATTGATGTAACTGCAGGTTCTACTTATCTGGTTGTTGCAGGTTCTTATTCTGGAGGTTTACGCGTATCTAATGCAGGTAAATCTGAGCCACAAACTTCATTCTTCCTAGATTTGGCGGACAACACTTGGTATTACACAACCAACACCCCAATGGTTCGCATGAACTTTGACCCTGTTGTGAATGTGGCTGAACTAAATGAATTGAGCCACGCAGTCATTATGCCAAATCCAACTCAGGGCAATGCAACACTTCGTTTTGACCTTCAAAACGCTTCAGATCTTACTTATACAGTTACTGATGTCGCTGGTAAAATCATGCAAACGACTAGCTTGAATTCTTTAGCAGCTGGTTCTCATGAACTTGGCATTAACGCTGAAAGCTGGGCTGCCGGAATTTACACAGTAGCAATTGAATCAAACGGAACTACACTTACAAAGAAATTTGTAAAACGTTAAGCATTTATTCCAATCTTTGAAAAGCCGGGCAACCGGCTTTTTTTATGACACATGACTTTTGAATACGGATATATTGGCCTGTTTTTAGCGAGTTTTTTGGCGGCAACCATTTTACCGATTGCCTCAGAATTCTTTTTGACCACCATGTTTCATTATGGTTATGAACCCGCGGCTTGTTTGCTTGTAGCAACAGCCGGCAATTCAATGGGTGCTTGGCTCAATTATGGAATAGGTTATTTAGGCAACCCTAATTGGTTAAGAAAACTTGGCGCCAAACCCGAGAAAATTGACAAGTGGCAGGTTCAAATTCAGCGGTATGGTAGTTGGATGGCCTTGTTGTGCTGGCTCCCATTTGTGGGGGACATCATTGGCATTGGTTTAGGATTTTTCAGGGTGCCTTGGCTTCCAACTTTTATCTTAATTACTATCGGAAAGTTTGTGCGTTATGCAATTGTAACACTGCTTTTCTTCCTTTAATCTAGATTTTTCAAATACTGCTCAAAGGGGTCTATTTGATCAATCAAATTTTGTCGGCTCATTTTTAGCCAAATATCTGGATTAATTGGTTGTAGCACCTTTTCTTTGATGTGTAGCGGTGTAAATTTGAGCGTAGATACAATCACACTTAGCTGAGAATGCGTGAGGGTAAGTGCAGCCGGGTTTCCGAAAGTTCCGCCCATTCCACCCATGCAGGTTGTCCCGATAATTTCCCCTCGATTTATATGTTTAAACCACGCGGCAAATAATACAGAGGCCGACATCGAATTACCATTCATGATGAGTGAGCATTTACCTTTATAGGTGTAATTACGCTGGTTAGTTGGAACGTAATCGTATAAAATAGTGTGCAATGATCCTTTTGGCATGCGGTAGAAGTCGTATTCTTTGGAGATGAGCCCATTGGGATATACATTTTTAGCCCTATTAACAAATTGCATCTGCTGCAAAGGGCTTAGTAAGGCAAACCGGTCATAATTACTTCTTTTGTAAAGGTAGTTGGTTTGCACTGGGATGCTGTTGACGTTAATATAACTAAACAAGTATTCTTCTGCTCGAAGCAGGCCACCTAGGTTGTCGCGCAAATCGATGTAAATATTTTCGCAGTTGCGTTTTTCCACTTCAGCAAAAAATTCATCGACTTTCTTTTGAAAAAAAGGTAAGGTAAGTGGCTGAAACGATGCAAGTGTCAAGACTCCTCGATTCTTGTCATCAAAATAGTAGCTTATTTCGTCATCTGCTTGCCCGCCCATACTGGCTAAAAAGTACTTCCAAGTTGCAACATATGGGATAACTACTGTAGTGGTATCTCCCGAGGGCTTTACCACTTTGAATTTTGCTTCTTTGTCTGATTTTAAACTCATTTCAAGTAGGTTATAGACCACCCCGATATAATCGAGTGCAACCTCTTGTTGAGCCGCATTTGCAGCGCCCTCACACATACTTAATGCATGCGCCAATTCATAAAGTGTTTCAATAGGGTACTGATCAACTGCTAATAACTCATCGGCCGCTTTTAAGCTGTCAGAATGTCCTCCATATAGATAAAATTTACCTTCAATTTGTGTAACGAAGAAGGGCAGGACTTTTCTATTTGCATTCACTTGGTAAAGAAAGTCCTTAGGATTGAGTCCTGTATGTGAATCTTTTATGGAATTAAGATATGTATTGACTACCAACATGAAGTCAAACATGGTTAATGGTTTTTCACAAGCTAATTTTGCTTCCTGATAGGCATCAATAAGTGCCGTTGTAGAGGTGTAGTAGGTGGGGTTGGGGTGTGTCTGTAAGATGTGCTTATGTAATTGTAGTAAATCAGCTTGCATGGCATCAACACACAGATAGGTTGAAGCTACGAGTTGTTTCTTTGGCTTAAAAACAGAAACACAAGCTTGGCCTTTTGCACCGAAGCTGACTGAAATCAAAAGAAAGACCAAGAATAACTTAAGCATAGCAGCTCTATACGTAATATTTGTAATTTTGTTTGATGATGCGTCAAAAATACACATTCCTACTCTTAGGAATTTTACTGGTTATGTTTAGTGCTTGCGAACAAGACAACAAAGCTTATTGTTCTTGTTTAGAACAAGCCAATAAGGTCAATGAATTGAGTGAAGTAATTTGGTCTGGAGGGGCAACCCAACAAGACACACTTGCTCTTAAAGAGGCCTTGGCAACAAAAGATAAACTGTGTCAGAGCATTCAACAGAGCAAGGACAACGCCATTCAGGAATTGAAGGGGACTTGCAAATAAAACCTGCAGCCAGTGTACTCATAGCTGGCGGTACTGGCCTAATAGGCCAAAGATTAAAGCAACTTTTAGAAAAAAAGGGCCACACCGTATTGGTGCTCACGCGCCATCCGAAGGCAAGCCACGAGGTTTTTTGGAATCCTAGCGAGCAGCAAATTGACATTGAGAAGCTCACGGCTGTTCAGTGTATCATCAATTTATGTGGCGAGAATATTGGAGCCGCACGTTGGACAACTGAACGCAAGGCCGCACTTATCAAATCAAGAGTTGAACCCGCCGAGTTCTTGGCCTCAATTCTTAACAGATTACCAGCATTGAATTACTACGTTGGTGCTTCAGGTGTCAATTGTTATGCAGCTGAAACAGGTGTAGTTTATCATGAAAGTGCGCCGTACGGACAAGACTTCTTATCAAGGGTAGTGCAGGAATGGGAAAAAGCCCATCGGGAAGTATTGAACAAAGTCAAGGGTTCGGTTTTACGCATCGCCATGGTGCTGTCTGCTCAAGGCGGTGCTTTGGCAGCCATGAAGCGCCCGATAGAATTTGGCTTTGGTTCAGCGATTGGTTCAGGGCAGCAAATGAGCCCCTGGATTCATATCGATGATCTTTGCGAGTTAATGGTATTTGCATTGGAGCAGCAACTAGAGGGCACTTTCAATGCACTTGCTGCCAACAGTAGTAATTTAGATTTAACCCAAAATATTGCGCAGCTTTTACATAAACCACTATGGGCGCCAAAAGTGCCTGCTTTTGCTTTAAAATTATTGCTTGGTGAACGCGCTTTTCTTGTATTGACTGATCTCAAAGCCAGCAATCAAAAATTAATACATACGGGCTTTTCCTTTAAATACCCAGATCTTAAACAAGCTCTTAAGCCCTTGTTAACCAAAAGCTAACATTCACAACACAAAGCAGCCTTAATTTCACCGCAACTTGTTTTTCAAACAGAAAAAAAAGTATATTCAAACAAAAAAGCGGATGCGAAAAAAGGAAAAAATCTTTGTGCTCGACACCTCTGTCTTGCTACACGACTTCGATGCAATTGTCAATTTTAAAGAGCATTATGTAGCCATTCCGATAACGGTTCTTGAAGAGCTCGATAAGTTTAAAATCGGAAACGACACCAAGAATTTTTCAGCCCGGGAAGTCATTCGCTTTATCGACAAACTTTCGGGAAGCGGTTCGTTGCAAGAATGGATCACGCTTGGTAAAACACTCGGTAAATTTAAGGTAGTAATGGACGAGCAGCCCTCAGGGATAAACGCTGAAAAGGTCTATGCCATGGGCAAAAATGACCACAAAATCATCAATGCGGCTTTGAATTTGATGGAGGCGGAACCTAAACGAACGGTTGTTTTAGTTACCAAGGACATCAATTTACGCATCAAAGCCAAGGCACTTGGTGTGGTTGCCGAAGATTATGAAACAGGCAAAGTTAATGCACAAGAGATTGAAACGGCTGGTAAATATGGCATTGATGGCATCGATTCAGAAGTGATTCGAGAAATATTTACCCGAGGCAGCATTGAAGAAAACGGCTTGTTAGGCGCAAAAAAAGCGACTAATGGGTATTATATTTTAAAGAATGGCAAAACCTCATCTTTGGCTTTTTACAACCATCACACCGATTGCATAGAGCGCATCGAAAAAGAATTTGTTTACGGGATCAAGCCTAAAAATGCAGAGCAGGCATTTGCTTTTCATGCTTTGCTCAATCCGGATGTAAAACTTGTCGCGATGCAAGGAGTAGCGGGTACTGGAAAAACGCTCTTAGCACTTGCCTCTGCGTTGGAACAAAACAAAAAGTTCAATCAGGTTATTTTGGCCAGACCCTTAGTGCCGCTTTCCAACAAAGAAATTGGTTTTTTACCCGGAGACGCCGATGATAAAATTGGCCCATACATGGAGCCACTTTGGGATAACCTCAAGTTTATCAAGTCTCAGTTTGGCGAAAATGAGAAGAAATACAAGGCCATTTTAGAGATGGAGCAAACCAAACGCATTGTCATCACACCATTGGCATTTATCAGAGGCCGAAGCCTGAGCAACATTATGTTCATCATTGATGAGGCCCAGAACTTGACCCCGCATGAAGTCAAAACCATCATTACAAGGGCAGGAGAGAACACCAAAATTGTATTTACCGGAGATGTGCATCAGATTGACACACCTTATTTGGATGAAAACAGTAATGGCTTAGCTTACTTAATTGACCGACTTCAAGGACAGCCTTTATTTGCAAATGTGAGGCTCGAAAAAGGGGAACGTTCAGAACTGGCAAATTTAGCCAATGACTTACTCTAGGTCTTGCGGATGAATGCGTACTAATTCACCACAATACAAGGACTTCTCTGTTTGGCTTTCTAAGTAAAGTTCAGACTGGTCTACGGCTCGGCCTGGAAAGTACATTTCAGCTAGTTCGGTGAGCAGTTTTGCCTCTATGGATGGAGAGTAGGTGTTGAGCGTCAGGCGGCCACCAGGTTCGAGAATTTCGGCACAAGCTGCAAACAACTGATCGATTTTATCCTCGAGTTTCCATTTTTCTCCTTTGACACCATTGCCCCAAGCGGGAGGGTCCATCAAGATGTAGTCGTATTTTTTGCCGCGTCTGGCTTCTCTTTCTGCAAATTTGAGCGCGTCCTCGAGTACCCAATGGATATTCAGCAAGCGACTTTCATCCATATTGAGTTTTGCCCAGTTTAAAATAGACTTTGACGAATCGATATGAAAAGTATCTGCGCCTTTAAGCCTTGCCATGCAGCTTGCTGCACCGGTGTATGCAAAGAGGTTTAGGAATTTGTCTTCAGATTTGACATACTTGTCAATGTGGCTCCAGTTAATGGCTTGTTCTGGGAAAAGGCCAACGTGTTTGAAGGTGGAGGTCCCGATTACGAATTTAAGCCTACCAAAACTAATCACCCATTCTGTGGGCGCATCGGTTTTGAGTGCTTTCCAACGACCATTTTTTCCTGGAACCTCTACGAATTCCCAGTGGGCCATGGCTCGCCATTCTGTGAAGGGTTTTCCTGAGTGAAAATAAGCTTGAATATCTGGGCGAATGGTAATGATTTTGCCCCAGCGCTCTAGTTTTTTGCCACCACCCGCATCGAGTAATTGGTAATCGGGCCAAGAAGGCGCAATGGTGCGCTTTTTATCTGACATATTAGCGCATTTTTGGCGTTTTCTTACGTCCACCCATCATTTGGGCCATGCGCATTTGATTTTTTGACGGTGCAGCTTGCAATTGTTGTTGCAACATTTTGATTTGATCGCGGAGCATACCGTTTTTATCGTGTTTTTTGGCTTCAGCTAAAAGTGTTAAGGCTTCCTGACGACGCCCTGTTTGTGCACAAATACCGGCAAGGTGCATGCGCGCTACGGCGTTGTCTTCGTTGGTTCTGAGTCCAAGCCCCAATGCTTTACGCAACAATTGTTCGGCGTTGTTAAAACCCAATTCTTGGGCACCAAGTACTGCTCTGAGATATAGTACATAAGCGTGCTGCTTGCGCGGCAAAAACTGTGGATGAGTAATTTTGTTGATGTAGGCCTTTGCTTTATCTTGATTGCCCACACGCATTTGGTTGAGCGCTAAAATCATGTTTTCGTTTCTGAAGAAAGATAGAATGATTAAGGCTGTGATGAAAATAAAAGTGATTCCCCAACCCCAATGACCTGAAACAAACAGATAAACATTGAAGAAGGTAGCTACAACAGCAAGAATAATACGGATGATAAATGCGCTCATGTTTTAAGATTCAATAGTGGCAATACATTTGAGTTCGATGGCAATAGGCGTAGGTAAAGAAGAAATTTCTACTGTAGTACGACACGGCAGGTTGTCTTTGAAATACTCTGCGTAAAGACGGTTGTAAGTATGAAAATCGCGTTTCATGTTCACCAAAAATACGGTTACGTCAATGAGTTGATCCCAGGAAGAGCCAGAAGCTTCAAGGATAGCTCTGACATTGTCGAAGACGCTGCGACACTGTGCTTCGAAGTCAAAGGTGATGAAGTTGCCGTTGTGATCAAGTTTAAGACCAGGCACAGAAGAGTCATTGGCATCTGAGCCGGCTACTCTTGGGCCCACACCCGATAAAAACAAGAGGTTGCCTACACGTCGTGCATGCGGATAAAGGCCTACTGGTTTGGGTGCTTTGTCTGTGGATATACGTTCATTTGCTGACATAATGCAGAATTTAGGCAAATATAAGGAAAGGAGGCGGAATTCGCCTGAACTTGGCCTCAGAACCTGAGGTAAAGAACAGATTATTGCTTAATTTCGCTTTACATGCAACCCAAGTCAGGACATATCGAACTTTCTGTAATCATTCCGACATTTAACGAAGAAGGAAATATTGCCCTATTGATTCAAAGGCTTGAAGCAACGATGTCGTGCATTGGCTGCACCGCTTATGAGTATATTTTTATCGATGATGGCAGCACAGACCAATCTCTTGAACACATCAAGCAAGCTCGTCTTGAGAACAAGCAGGTCCAATACCTTCAGTTTAGCAAGAATTTCGGACACCAATATGCCCTCAAAGCAGGGCTTGATCATGCCCGAGGGGCTGCGGTTGTAAGTCTTGACGCTGATCTTCAGCATCCGCCAGAACTCATTGCTCAAATGTATGCCCTTTGGAAAGATGGTGCAGAGCTTGTTTACACGCGTCGCCAAGACGAATCTAGTACTGGTTTTTTCAAACGCAAAAGTGCCAAACTCTTTTATTGGTTGGCTAATCGCCTAGCTGAGGTTCCCATTGAAGAAGGCACTGCAGATTTTCGCCTCATGGACCGCAAGGTTGTTAACGCAATTAAGGCTTTTAAAGAATCTGACTTGTTTTTGCGCGGCCTCATTCCAACATTAGGCTTCAAGCAAGTCGGCCTCGACTACATTCCAGCTAAACGTCATAGTGGTCAAACGAAATATTCCTTTTCTAAAATGTTTCAGTTTGCCATCAATGGGATCACATCTTCGAGTGCAAAACCACTTTATTTGTCCATCTATTTAGGATTATTTTTTGCTTGTTTGGCTTTTCTCTATGGGTGTTATGCTGTTTATTTGGCTTTGTTCACTTCTGAAGCCATCACTGGCTGGACGTCCCTCATTGCATCCGTATTATTTATCGGCGGCATTCAAATGATATTAATTGGTATCGTGGGTATCTATCTTGGCAAGCTCTTTGTACAAAGCAAACAGCGTCCAACTTACATCATTAAAGCAAACAGCATCCATGATTAAAAACATGCTTCTACGGTTTCTTTTTTCGGGTTTGCTCTTGTGCTTTCCTTTTCTGGCCAGCGCTCAAATCCCGATGGAATCTTGGAAATACCATGTGTCCAGCGCAAAGGCAATAGACATCGTTTCGGACGGAGAACGCATTTTTACAGCACTAGAAAACGGGCTTTATATTTACAATCCGTATACTGAAGAAGGCGAACTCAGGACTTCACTTAATGGTCTTTCTGATGTTTTTATTAGTTGTTTATACCATGACCCTATACAAGATGCGGTTTACATTGGTTATGCCAACGGAAACATAGACAAATGGCAGTCGGGAAGTATTACAAACATTCCAGCTATTAAATTGGCCAACATTGCCAATTCCAAACGCATCAATCATTTCGAAAGAAATGGGGCTTACGTTTACGCTGCCAATGATTTTTCAATTGTCTTGATCGATGCCGCCAAGGACGAAATCAAAGACACATACTACCCAACCAATGGTCTAGAACCTATTATGGACGTAGCCATTAGCCAAGATTCCATATTTGCGCTAACGCCAAGTCAAATGTTTAAGGGCTTACGCTCAAACCCTGCGTTACCCGATTATTCTCAATGGGACCGCGACCTCCGTTTCCCATTTCAGCTCACCAATAAATACGTTGAATTACAGCAAATAGGCCAGCAATTTTGGGTCCTACGAAAAGATGAAACTTATGGCCAAGATTCTGTTTTTAGGTTAGTAAACGACCAATTACAATTAGTTACTGATCAGCCATTTTCGTTAGAAATCAATTCAATTCAAGCGATTGGTAACCAAATGATCGTGAGTACAGATGGTGGCTTTATGCTCTATAATGCTGATGGTCAGTGGCAAACAGCTTTTTCTTCCAATTTACTTGATCGTTGGTTAAATACTACACGCGTTTGTTATTTAAAAGATGCTTTCTGGGGCGCTGACAAAGCTTGGGGCTTACAAGAGCACATTAACGAATATGCCTGTAAAAGGTATCCGATTGAAGGCCTGGCCAATCGATTTGTCTATTCTATGGATTGGCAAAAAGGAGTTTTGGCTGTGAGTTCAGGTAGACTTGAAGCTGAAATCGCCCCAGCTTTTACAAGAAACGGTATTCATATTTTTGAAGACGGGCAGTGGCGCTCTCATAATGCACCTCAAGTGACTTCTTGGGATGAGAGTAAAATGTGGGATTTCATCAGCATTGCAGTCAACCCGAAAAACCCAAAAGAAGTTGCCAGCAGCACCTATTCGTTTAAACCGCTAACAGTTCTTACAGAATCCGACACCCTGGTTTTTGATCAAACTAATTCACCACTTGAACCAGTTTCTATTGGTAACGGTTGGTCTTTAGTTTCTTCGGTTAAATATGACGAACGCGGCAATTTGTGGTGCTTAAATGGTTACACCGATAGGCCATTAAAAGTTTTACAAAATGAGGGCACTTGGCTTAGTTTTTTCACAGGAACCGGTACATCAAATAAAATGACAACCAAATTAGAAATCGATTTTCAAGACCATGTCTGGATGGGAACTTATTCTAATGGTTTGGCAGGGTTCAATCACAATGGAACCCTTGATGACCCCTCAGACGATCAGTACGTCAATTTAACTACGGGTGAATTTCTCGGAAACTTGCCTTCCAATAAAATTACAGCATTAGCTGCTGACTTTGACGGTGAACTTTGGATTGGTACTGAAGCTGGTTTTGCCGTTCTTTATAATTCTAATGGTGCTTTTGGCGCTAGCCCCGGTGATTACGATGCACAACGCATTAAAGTCCCGTTTGAGGGGAACACGGAGTATGTACTTGGCGAGGCACACATTTCAGATATTGAAGTGGATGGTGGCAACCGCAAATGGATGGCAACTGCCAATGCAGGTCTTATTTTACTGAGCCCGGACGGCACCGAAATCATCAGACAATACAATACCGAAAACTCGCCGATCGTTTCGAACACCATTTATGATATTGAAATGAATCATGAAACAGGCGAACTCTATATCGTCACTGATTTAGGTCTGATTTCTTTGCGCGTTGATGCCTCCTATGAAGATCCTACTTATGAGCAAATGACTGTCTTCCCGAATCCGGTACGCCCAGATTACAACGGCCCAATTACACTTCAAGGCATACGCTATAACTCAGATGTCAAGGTAACAGATGCTGCTGGAAACGTCGTTTACAAAACGCAATCGAATGGCGGTACTGCAACTTGGCATGGGCTTAATTCAAATGGCGAGAAAGTCCCGACTGGCGTTTATTTTTTCTGGACAGCTATGAATGTTCAGGGTGGTGAAAACAAAGTTGCTAAAGTCCTTGTGATTCGATAAGCATGGTTGGTTTTGACTTTTTGACGCCAATTATTGAATTTATTGCTGCGCTCCTTGGCTTTATTTATGTCCTGTTTATCGCCAAAGAAAAATCGAGTGGCTGGATCTTCGGTATTTTAAGCGCCACATTTTATGCTTTCTTTTTTTACAGGACTGCAACTTGGGGGCTCTTTAGTCAGCAAATTTCATACATCATTCTTGGTTTTTATGGCCTCATTACTTGGTCAAAAACCCAAAATGAAATGCCTATTTACGCCATGCAAAAAGCCATCTGGAAATGGATATTTCTCTGTTTTATTGCTGGTTTTGTCTTTCTTGAAGTTGTGATGTATTTCCAGTTTAAAGTTCTTGATCTCACTATTTGGATACCTTATGCCAAAGTAGAAATTCTAGACGCGCAGTTCTTTGTTTTTTCTTTACTTGCAACATGGTTGACCACCAAAAAAGTCCTTGAAAACTGGTATATCTGGATTGTCATCAACATTACTGGAACCATCTGGTTTGCACTAGAACATTGGTGGTATAGCAGTTTCTTATATTTTGGCTACCTCGTTTTAGCCTTCAACGGACTTAGAAAATGGAAAAAGGTATTATCCGCTTAGCTTTTACTGGCCCAGAGTCTTGTGGCAAAACAACTCTGGCTTCATGGTGCGCTGCATTTTTTAATTGGCCACTTGCCCAAGAATATGCCCGTACTTACTTGGAAACAAGGCCCTATTATGAAGAAGCGGATCTCATTGAAATGGCGAAAGGTCAGCTAGCATGTTGGCCTGATGGCTCATTAGTTGCCGATACCGAAATGCATGTTTTTCAAATTTGGTCAGCAGAAAAATACAAAAGGGTTGACAAGCAGTTGCTTCAAGCCTTAACTGTCCAGCACTTTGATCACTATTTTCTGTGTGCACCTGACATACCTTGGGAGCCCGACCCCTTGCGTGAAAACCCTTCAGACCGCGATCGACTTTTTGACATTTACCAACGAGAACTCAGCGCTTTTAACCGACGTTTCACCATTTTGAAAGGAGACCTAGCTGCGCGTCAGGAACTGATTAAAGTCACTGTCTACAATTTATTGAATCACTAAATTTGTATCATGAGACGGATTCTATTTATTGGTATACTATTTATGATTTTAGTGCCGATTGGTTATTATTTTTTAAATGGAGAAGGCAGAAGCAAGACACTTCCTGTGATCAATCCGATCGATGTGCAAGAAGAAATGGTGGATCCTGAAATGCTGCGCATTGGAATGGGACATAGAATTGGCGCTTTTCGTTTTCAAAATCAAGATGGAAAGTACATTACAGAGGCTGACATGAAAGGAAAGGTGAGTGTGGTTGAGTATTTTTTCACGACTTGTAAGAGCATTTGCCCAATCATGAATTCGCAAATGCAGCGCGTTCAGAAAAAATTTGAAGCCAACAACAAAGTGGGCATCTTTAGTTTCACTGTTGACCCTGATGTTGATACAGTAGAACAAATGAAACGCTATGCGACTGCTCACCATGCAAAAACTGGACAATGGCATTTTTTGACCGGAGAAAAGGCTGCATTATATGCCTTAGCAAGAAAGTCTTTCTTTGTTTTGAAGCCTGCTGAAGCACAAAATTTAGGAGATGCCGGCAGTGATTTCATTCATACGAACAACTTTGTTTTAATTGACCCACAGTTAAGAATTAGGGGCTATTACGATGGTACAAATCCTCAGGAAGTAACAGACCTCATCAAAGACATTGACCTGCTCTTGCAGGAGCGCTAAGACACTCGTCGTTTTTGTCTATCTTTGTATTCAAATGAGACAACCAAAATCAACAGGTACGAAGCGTTCATCAAGTGCGCAGAGCCCCAAAAAGAGCCCCGTAAAAGCTGGTTCAAAGACCAAAGTACAAGGCGCAAAAGATGGGGCAAAAGTGACTGCCCGCGACAAACGCAAATACATTGACTACAAAATCAAAATGAAGAAAGGAGACCCACTTCCTACCTTCAATGAAGATGCTGTGCGTCTCAATAAATACTTAGCCAATGCCGGTGTTTGTTCTAGAAGAGAAGCCGATGTCCTGATTCAAACAGGTGTGGTTTCGGTCAATGGCCAAATCATCACAGAACTTGGCTATAAAATCAAACAAACCGATGTGGTGCAATACGATGGCGAAACCATCAATGCAGAAACCAAGCGTTACGTTTTACTCAACAAACCAAAAGGATACCTCACCACCATCGAAGATGCTCGGGGACGCAAAACAGTCATGTCTTTAGTTAAAAAAGCGTGTCGCGAAGTGATTTATCCGGTGGGTAAATTAGATCGCGAAAGCACCGGGCTTTTATTGTTTACCAATGACGGCGATTTATTCAAAAAACTGAATCACCCAAGATATCAAGCACGTAAAATCTATCATGTTGAGGTAAACAAAGCAGTTTCTCGCGAAGACCTCGAAAAACTAATGCGTGGCCTAGATCTTGAAGATGGACGCACTAGGGTTGAAGAAGCCAGTTATGTTGAAGGCGCCACTAATCATGAGGTAGGTGTAGAAATCAGGTCTGGGAAAAGCCAAATTGTCAAAAGACTTTTTGAAGCATTAGGTTTTCAAGTATTAAAGCTGGATCGTGTGATGTATGCTGGCCTCACTAAAAAAGATTTACCGCGCGGATACTACCGCCACCTCACTGAGCAAGAAGTTGCATTTTTAAAGATGTCAAAATGAAAAAATGGCTTTGGATATTAGGTATAGTATTAGGCGCTACTGTTGTTGGTGTAATCATCAGTAACAATGAAGAATCTCAAGCCGCCTACACAAGTCTGAATCCGCAAGCTGCATATTTCTACCCATTAGACACGCTTCCTAAAATTTATCTTTACCGCGATGCCAAGCACGGGTTGGAAGAAGAATTTCATCGCATTTACACCGTTGAAGATGCGTTAGGGCCTCATTTAATTGTTGAGGTTTATGAAAGCGACGGACGCTTGCGCGAAGCCATCAATTACAATATTGATTCTTTAAGTGTTCAAGATCAAATGGTTGTTAACCGAAATCAGAGTAAAGAAAAAGCCTTGCTTTATAAAAATCAACTCTTTCCTTTTGATCTCAACCAAGAAACTTGGTTTGCTTCCAAATTCAGCGGACTCACTGACTCAACCTTGATTCTTTACGAAGTCTTTAGAAAATACAAGACGACCAAAACTGCCCAATTTATGGGTTCTCAAAAAGCAAAAAGCCTTTACTTCACCGATAAAATCAGAGCAACAACCTTGAACCCATATACCCGAAAAGAAGCTGAGCAAATTGGATTAAGAACCAGTGTCTTTGCCCAAAACATTGGGTTGGTAGAATGGTATAGTAGTGACAAAGCGGTACATTATCGTTTAGAGAAAATATTATCCCAGGAAGAATGGGTTAAAATCATAACCAGATGAGAAAGTTTTTATTCGTACTACTGAGCTTCTTCTTGCTAGGACAAGCCAACGCACAATACAAACCGCAAAAAAAATCTACCGGCGCTGGAACACTTTTTTTTCATTGGGGCTATAACCGCAGTATTTACTCCCCAAGCACCATCCGTTTTATTGGTCCAGGTTATGATTTTCGTTTAGAAGGTGTTCAAGCCGTAGACAGACCATCAAAGGATTTTAGCGAGTACATCGATCCAAAAATGTTCACCGTGCCTCAATTCGACGTCAGAGTTGGATACAATTTTAAAAGAAATTGGGCGCTTTCTTTGGGCTATGAGCACATGAAATATGTGATGCAACATGGTCCGACTTACTTGCTTAGCGGTACTATTAACCCAGGCATTGACCCTGTAACTGGTTGGTCCGGGACCTACAGTGGTGATTCCATCACGACACAAGAAAGCACCTTTCATTACGAAAACACAAACGGCCTGAACTATATCAATTTACAGCTCACCAATGTTTTCAAAGTATACCAATCTGAAAAAGGACGCTTTGCTTTAACCACCATGATGGGTGCTGGCGCTGGACCAGTCCTTTCTATTAATGATTTTACTTTTGCAGGTCAAAAATCAATTGAAACAGTTTCTTTATCTGGGCTTGGGTTATCAGGTCATTTAGGTTTGCGCGCTGAGTTTTTTAAACACGTTTTTATTGCAGGTAATATTTCTGGAGGCCTTATTCATCAGTACCGCGTCAAAACCAGACCCAACGATTACGATTCGCATGCCAAGCAAACATTTTTATATGGCGAGCGCGATATCGTAGTTGGCGCACTATTTTATTTGAAATCAAAAGATAAGTGTAATACCTGTCCTTTTAATTAACATGAAATTCCTAATTGTTGGTCTCGGAAATCCGGGTTCTGAATATACTGAAACCCGTCATAACATTGGCTTCAAGGTTCTCGATGCATTGGCAGCAGATCTTGGTGTACAGTTTACCCTCGACAAAGCCGCTTTCCGAGCCGAGGCAAAATTCAAAGGCAAACAACTGATACTGATCAAACCAATTACCTACATGAATCTTTCAGGAAAAGCTGTCAATTATTGGCTGCAAGCTGAGAAAATTCCTTTAACGCAACTTTTAGTCATAACAGATGATATTGCCTTGCCTTTTGGAACGCTCAGAATGAAAGGCAAAGGCAGTGACGGTGGACATAACGGACTAAAAGACATTCAAGCCTTACTCAAAACCCAAGAGTATGCTCGTTTGCGTTTTGGGGTAGGGGCCGACTTCGGTAAGGGCAAGCAAGCCGATTATGTGCTAGGCACCTGGAAACCAGACGAAGACAAAGCCTTGCCAGAACGCATTGACACTGCAAGCAAAGCAGTGAAAAGTTTCGTTTTTGATGGCTTAGCCATGGCCATGACACACTGGAATAACAAGTAATTTCTGAGCGTATTAAGTTTGTGTTAAGCAGGAATTCCGTACCTTGCTAGTAGAACTTACTACATGAAACACTTCTACCTTAGCCTTTTACTGCTTCTAAGTCAAGGGTTTTTTGCCCAGTATTGCACCAATGTGGGCCCCACTAGTACAATTGACTCCAATGTCGAAAGTGTGGTGCTCAATGGTGTAGTCGGCACGATTAATTATACAGGTTGCCCAGGCATTGTTGGGCTTCAAGACCTCTCTCAAAATGTTAATGTCACGCTCAATGCGGGCGCTAGTTACACGATATCTGTCAAGTTTGGCACTTGCGGTGGCAATTATGCAGGAGTTGGTGAAGCCTGGATCGATTTTGACCAAAACGGCAACTTTGACCCTTATGAGAGTTTAGGAACTTGGGCCGGAACACCGCCTGCGCCCGTTCAGGTTTGGAGTTTTACTGTACCACCAAATGCTGTCAATGGCGTCACACGCCTTCGTGTCATGCAACGAGAAGCAGGCACCTTGCCTTTGAATCCTTGTGGAACTTATCAGTGGGGATCGGTTACTGACTTCGGTATTACGCTCGCTAACGGACTCAATTGCACAGGCTATCCAGGAGACGACCAAAATGATGCAATCGTAGTGAGTTCTTTACCTTTTTCAGATTCAAGATCAACAGAGATTTGTTATTCAAATCAAAACTTTGTCTACCCTTCTCCAGACATTTACTACTATTTCGAACCAAATCCACTGCTTGAAAGCGTACATGTCTCTTTATGTGAGTCTAGTTTTGATACTTTTTTAAGTGTTGTTGATATGGATGGACAAGTGATAGCTTATAATGACGACGCCACACAGTGCGCACCAAGTTCTGAACTCTATTTTGATGCGACTAATTTAGGTCCACTTTACATCATTGTTGAAGGATGGGGGCCGTTTTCGGGCGATTATACCATACAAATTAACGCGAGTTATGTTGGGATAGACGAACATGCAGATTTACCATTTCAGTTATATCCGAACCCAAGTATTGGTGAATTGAATGTAAAGGCAAACTCAGGGAAATATCAATTAACAGATTTTCAAGGTAAGGTACTAAGCACCTTTGATGCTGCTGCTGATTCTTTTCAAAATTTTGAGCAACTCGCAGCAGGCACCTATTTGCTTTTGCAAATAGAGACTGGTCAAATACAAAAATGGCAAAAGCTATGAGATTCTTCATTTTAGGCAGCCTGTTAGTTTTACAGATACAAATACAGGCGCAGTTTTGGATCCAGAAAGGAAGTGTTGGTGGCGTGGGCAGGCATCGGGCTACGGGTTGTGCTACTTCACATCGAGGCTATATTGGTCTTGGACATATTAATGGTACGGGCCAAGACATTTCATTTAAAGACTGGTGGGAATACGACCCATCCTCAGATACTTGGACACAAAAAGCAGATTTCCCGGTTGCAACTCACGGTTCAGTTGCTTTTGTGGTAGATAATTGCCCAGTTGTGGGTGGAGGCGCAGCACTAAGTACTCAGTTTTATAAATTCAATACGGTCACAAATACTTGGGGACAAATTGCTAATTGCATCTTGCCAAACCCCGGAGATTGTCAGGGGTTTACAGTGAATAACCGTGGCTTTGTTTATCAGGCCAATCAGCTGGCAAAATACAACCCAAATACAGACAGCTGGAGTTTGTGCGCAAATGCTCCGGTTTCTTTTGGAAACTGGACTTGCTCATTTGTGATTGAAGGCAGCGCGTTCATCAAGTACGGCAATCAGTTACTTGAGTACAAGCCGTTGCATAATCAGTGGGTGCCACGCGCTAGTTTTCCTGGTAATTCAACTGGTGGAAGTTCAGGTTTTGCCATACAACAACGAGGTTACGTAACTTCAGGTTATGTCGGGGCTTTAGCTGTTGTTACAGAGCAGGTGTGGTCATTTCACCCTGCTTCAAATTCTTGGCGTCAAGAAATTGATTTTCCGGGTACTAAAAGACGTTTTCCAGTGGCTTGGGCGATTCACGACAGGGGCTACATTGGAACAGGTACTAATGGAACAAATCTAAACGATTTTTGGCAGTTCAATCCGATTGACAACACTATTGGCATCGATGAAATCACTACAGATTTTAAGGTCTATCCTAATCCATTCTCAAATGAGCTAACAATAGATTTAAAAGGCACTTATACTTTAAATGTTAAATTGATTCAGCTTAATGGAAAAATTATTTTAAACACAACCCTCAATTCTGATCATCAGTCACTTGACTTAACACATTTACCAGCAGGATCCTATCTGATGCAAATTTCCAATGGACATCAAATATTAAAGCAACAAATGCTATTTAAACAATGAGGATATTCATTCTAATTTTACTTTTTGCTCCATTTTTGCTCCAAGCACAATACAATGTGTGGACGAAACGCAACAATGTAGCGATGGGCAAACGAGAGCGTGCTACTGGTTTTTCTTTGATGGACAAGGGTTATTTATTTGGCGGACAAGATACTGCTGAGGTCATTCACAAAGATTTATGGGCCTATGACCCAAGTACAGACTCTTGGGCACAGAAGGCGGACTTACCAGGTTCTGCAAGACGCGACGCCGTTTCATTTGTGATTGGAAATTACGCTTATGTGGGCACTGGAATGGATAGCGTATCTGCACCAGCTGGGCTTAAGCTCAAAGATTTCTGGCGCTATAATCCATTAACAAATGCCTGGACGGCCATAGCTGATTTTCCAGGGATGGGAGGAAATGGCGTGTATTTTTCAACTGGTTTTTCTGTGGAAGGCAAAGGATATATTTGCGGCGGAAAAACTGGCTCATCAGCTTATAGTTCGCAACTCTGGGAATACAAACCAGTTAATGATCAATGGATTCAGCGTGCTGCCTTCCCTGGAGGCGTGCGTTATCAAATGTGTGCTTTTGTGGTGGGTTCTAAGGCCTATGTCGGGATGGGTGTAGACCAAGATATTTTCAAAAAAGACTTTTATTGCTACAACCCAGGCTCAAATCAATGGCTGCCAATTGCCTCCTTTCCGGGTTACGAGCGCGGCGCTGCTAGTACGTTTACACTTGAAGACAGAGGCTTTGTTTGCTTAGGCAACAACGGGGGTTTACTCGGCGACCTCATTGAGTATAATCCAAAAACAGATTCTTGGACGCTTAGGGCTGCTTATGGCGGAAGTGAAAGAAAAAGCGCCATAGCTTTTACGATTGGCGAAAAAGCTTTTGTGGGCACTGGTAAAGGCTACAGTGGAAAAAAGGCAAGTTTTTATGAATATGCACCCTGCGACTACGCTGGAATTGAAGCTTTACAAGCCAATATTTCCATCTTTCCGAATCCGGCAACTGAAGTCTTGACAATTCAAGGCCTTGCGGGTCAAATTGAAAAAATACAGATTTGGAATTTAACGGGCGTCTTACAAAAAGAGTACACGAATTTAATGTTACAGGCTAATAACCTTGACCTCGAACAGTTAAAAACAGGTACATATATCTTGCGATTTATTTCAAAGGATGGCCAAGTATTTACCAAAAAAATCTTGAAGATATGAGGCTCAAAAAATTAAGCCTTTTGATAGGCATGCTTTTATTGGTGCAGCTTGCTTTTACTCAAGATTATTGGTTGCAAAAAGATACGGTAAAAGGCCCTCCAAAATCAGCTGCTTGCGCATTTGTACTTGAAAATAAAGGATTTGCAGTTACCGGCATGGATGAATTTGAATACAAAAGAAAAATGTACTCGTATCGAGCAGACCAAGACGACTGGGATGACGAACTTTCTTTTGGCGGCGAAGGTGGCTCTGGACTTGAAAGGGTAGGAGCTGTTGCTTTTGCCTTAACCCACGAAGGTCAACAAAAGGGTTATGTTGCCCTGGGTCAAACCTCCACCATTGCCTACATGAATGATCTCTGGGAATACAACCCGGCCACACAAGCGTGGTCGCAAAAAGCCAATTTCACGGGTGCTCCGAGAAGAGAAGCAGTTAGCTTTGTAGTGGGTCACGTGGCTTATGTGGGCACTGGATCTGCATTGAGTGGCCTTCAAAATGATTTCTATGCCTATGACCCTATAATCAACGCTTGGTCTCAGGTTGCCGATTTTGCGGGTACGCCAAGACAGGCTGCTGTAGGTTTTTCAATGTTAGATTATGGTTTTGTAGGCACAGGTGATGACGGAACCATGCGCCAAGATTTCTGGATGTATAACCCTGCAACTGATCAATGGATTCAAAAGGCGAATTTCCCGGGAAGCCCACGATCTGGCGCTTGTGGTTGGGCTGCTTTTCCGGTTTGTTATTTAGGAACCGGTGAGGATGCCGCTCATACTTTTCATAAGGACCTCTGGGAATACAACTATTATTTAAATTCTTGGACGCAAAGGGCTGACTTACCAGGTATCGGCAGAAAAAATGCGTTTGCCTTTTATTTAGATGGTTGGGGCTACATCGGTACAGGATACAACAACGGTGTTTTTCTGGATGATTTTTGGGGGTATAGTGGTACAGCGAGTCAAAAAGAACTCGAACAGGTTGAAGTCAAAGTTTACCCGAACCCTAGCGCAAAGTATATTCAATTTGCGGCCGATTCTCCAATTGAAAATTTAGTGTGTTCCGATTTAAGCGGGAAGAATTACGCGCTTTTTACTCAACAACACAATGGCCAAATAACACTTGACATTGAACACCTTCCGGTTGGCACTTACTTCTTAGCTTGGGAGCAAAACACAACTGCTCAAATTGCTACTTTTGTGAAATGCGATTAATCAGCCAACTCTCAGTCATTTTCTTGCTTTTATGGTCTTGTTCAGCGTCCTCTTCGAAGGATAATATGAGCGAGAAATCTATAGATAAGACTTCTCTACAACAACGAAAATCTACAACTAGTAACCAATCTTTACCAACTGAGCAGTTTGACATTCAAACGCTTCAATCAGCCAACGGGTGGGGCTATCAAATTAGTCAGAATGGCAAAATGCTCATTGATCAACAGAGCATTCCTGGAAGGGCAGGCATTCAGGGTTTTCAGACTGAAAATGACGCCAGAAACGTAGCCAATTTGGTTTGTGCGAAACTAAAAGCAAAGATCTTTCCGCCAACTGTCAGCGAAGACGATTTAAAGAATTTAAACATTCATTAACTTTGCAACATGGAAAGATATCGCATTGCGCAAATTTTGCAGGCAGCAGATGCCCTGCTTGGTCAAGAAATCGTTGTCAAAGGATGGGTCAGAGCTTTCAGATCTAATCGTTTTGTACAGTTGAATGATGGCTCTTGCATGGCCAATTTACAAGCCGTTATCGATTTTGAGCAATGGGATGAATCTTTACTAAAGCGCATTACTACTGCTGCTGCACTTTCCTTGACTGGAACAATCGTGGCCTCACAAGGAGCGGGTCAGGCAGTTGAATTACAGGTTACAAATATTGAAATTTTAGGAGATGCTCACCCTGATGAGGTTCAGAAAACCGTGATGCAACCTAAAAGACACAGCCTTGATTTTCTACGCGAGCAAGCGCACTTGCGTTTCAGAACCAATACTTTTGGAGCTGTATTTCGCATCCGTCATGCAGTCGCTTTTGCCATTCATCAGTTTTTCAATGAGCGCGGCTTCTTTTATTTACACACCCCAATCATTACGGGTTCAGATGCCGAGGGTGCAGGTGAAATGTTTCGCGTCACTACCCTTGATCCGAAAAATCCGCCATTAACCGATGAGGGGAAGGTAGATTTCAAAGAAGATTTCTTCGGAAAAGCCGTGAACTTAACGGTGTCTGGTCAGCTTGAGGCGGAGCTTGCTGCGACAGCTTTGGGTCAGGTTTATACGTTTGGTCCAACTTTCAGGGCTGAGAACTCGAATACTTCGCGCCACTTAGCCGAATTTTGGATGATTGAACCAGAGGTTGCTTTCAATGAATTGAAAGAAAACATGGACCTCACCGAAGACTTCTTAAAATACATCTGTAATTACGTGCTTACCAATTGCGCAGCCGACGTGCAGTTTTTAGACGAACGCGAAGCCCAAGAGCAAGCTCAAAAACCGGCCAATGAACGCCAAGAAATGAGCTTGAAGCAACGTTTGCAATTTGTCATTGAAAATCCATTCAAAAGACTCACCTACACCGAGGCTATTGACCTCTTACTCAATTCAAATCATTACAAGAAAAAGAAATTCAAGTATCCAGTAGAGTGGGGTATTGACTTGCAATCTGAGCACGAGCGTTATCTTGTTGAAAAAGAGTTCAATTGCCCTGTTATTTTAACTGATTATCCGGCGCAAATCAAGGCGTTTTATATGCGCTTGAACGAGGACGGCAAAACCGTTGCCGCCATGGATGTCTTGTTCCCAGGAATTGGTGAAATTGTAGGAGGTTCACAACGCGAAGAGCGCTATGATGTGCTTTTGAAAAAATGCGAAGAATTTGGCATCCCGAGTGAAGAACTTTGGTGGTACCTAGACACGCGCAAATTTGGAACTGTACCGCATGCTGGCTTTGGCTTAGGCTTTGAGCGTATGGTTATGTTTGTAACGGGTATGTCAAATATCCGCGACGTTATTCCGTTCCCAAGAACACCACTCAACGCTGAGTTTTAAAGCGCTTTTTCTGGGTCAAGGGCGTATTTGCCTGCAATGAATCCGGTGGTCCAGGCTGCCTGAAAATTGTAGCCGCCTGTGATGCCATCAATGTCTAGAATTTCTCCAGCGAAGGACAGCTTCGGTATTTTTTTAGTACGCATCGTCTGAAAATCAATTTCTGAAAGCGAAAGCCCACCAGCCGTCACAAACTCTTCTTTGAAGGTGGTTTTTCCTTGCACTTGATAGCGGTCATTGAGCAGCGTATTTACCAATCGATTCAGGCCCTTTTTTCCTAACTCTGACCAACGCAAATCTGGGTTGATCTCACTGCGCTCGAGCAAGTGCAGCCAGAGCCTATTGGTGAGCGGCGTCGGATTCCAGTTGCTTATTTTTTTACCCGCCTGGGCTTGGCTTGTTTGTTCGAGTTGTGCTCTTAAGTTATCTTCTTTGGTATCATCGAGCCAATTGACTAACACATGAAATTGGTAGTTTTTTTCGGCTAATATTCGAGCACCCCACGCAGACAACAGTAAAATTGCAGGGCCACTCATGCCCCAATGCGTAATGAGTAATGGGCCACGTCCCGTTAGTTTTGTTCCTTCTATCTTGGCACTGGCATTCGTAACCACCGTGCCCATCAATTCGCAAATTGGATTTTTGGGCATGTTAAACGTGAACAAAGAAGGTTGGGGTTCAATGATATCGAACCCTAGCTCTTGCAGCCAATTTAAATTACTGAGTTTGGGCTGTCCGCCCGTGCACACAATAACGCGGTCGTAAAAATATTCTTGCTCGTTTTGTACAAGTCTTACGCCATTGGTAAGCGGTTCAATTTTTGAAATCGTTTGCTGCAGCATGAGCTCGACACCTAAATGCTTGCAAGCGTTTAAAAAGCTATTAATAATGACCTGAGAATCGTTCGCCAGCGGAAAAATACAGCCATCTGGGTAAGTTTTGAGCGGCACTCCTCTGGATTCAAACCACTCAATGGTGTCGGTTGCTGAAAACTGATGAAAAGCTTTTCTGAGTTGTTTTTCGCCTCTCGGATACGCTTTGGCTAGGTCTTGAATATCAGGGCAATGATGGGTGACATTACAGCGACCTCCACCTGAAATTTTTACTTTGGCCAAAAACTTATTGCTCTTCTCTAGAATACAGACCGAAGCATCAGGCCAATGTTGTTTGGCAGAAATGGCCGCAAAAAAACCTGCCGCACCGCCGCCAATAATGGCAACCTTTGGTTGATTTTTTTCTGAGAATTCTTCCTTTCTCATGACACCGCCTCGATTTTCCAAGTTTTGCCATTTAAAAGGGCAGCTTCCCCGATCTTCTTGCCTTTAAGCGCCAGAAAAAGAGGTGCTTCTGGGCTCATACAAAAAACAGAAGTTTGCTCAAATTCAACCTGTCCAAAGGCAATACAGCAATAAAACCATTGCTCATTGCACTTAAAAATTGAACCGGTTTGTATCTGTGTATGATCCTGTTGGGCATCTATCCTTTTTAGCGCAATATGTTGTTGTTGCAGCAAGTTGATTTGCCCGTCAATTTTTTCAATTTCGAGCTGGGCCATGGCAATTCCGACTTCATGTTTGTCGCCAGCAGAGCCTTTGCCGCTTTCCGTGCTGTCATGGCTAATTTGCGTTCTTAGGACGCTGAGCTCAGAAATGCGCGTTTCAAGTAGCTGAAATAAATGTTCGTGGAGCCTAGTTTTGAGCAGCATATCTTGCAAAAATAGCCTGATTTATCGTAAATTCGCGACTTTACAAAGTAATCGTTCATGAAAGCAAAATATCCTGAATACAAAGGATTAAACCTCCCCAACATCGCTACTGCTGTCCTTGAAAAATGGCAAAAAGAAGCCATTTTTGAGCAATCTGTTGCGCAAAGGGCAGGGGCGCCATCATTTGTATTCTACGAAGGGCCGCCCTCTGCCAATGGTCTGCCGGGCATTCACCACGTTATGGGCCGCGCCATCAAGGATATTTTTTGCCGCTATCAAACGTTAAAAGGCAAACAAGTTCACCGCAAAGCTGGTTGGGATACCCACGGCCTTCCTGTCGAGTTAGGCGTCGAGAAAGAATTGGGCATTACCAAAGAAGACATCGGCACTAAAATCAGCGTAGATCAATACAACGAAGCTTGCAAGACAGCCGTGATGCGCTACACAGATATCTGGAATGCGCTTACCCTACAAATGGGCTATTGGGTAGACATGCAGAACCCGTATGTGACTTACCAGTCCAAATACATGGAATCAGTTTGGTGGTTGTTGTCTCAACTTTACAACAAGGGCCTCATCTATAAAGGCTACACCATTCAGCCTTATTCGCCTAAAGCGGGTACTGGGCTTTCCTCGCACGAGCTGAATCAGCCGGGCTGCTACAAAGATGTCAAAGACACTACGGTTGTGGCCATGTTTGAAGCTTTGAGTGGTCAAAAATTGCCATTTGAAGCTAAACATGCTGAAAAAACACATTTTCTTGCCTGGACCACTACGCCTTGGACACTTCCTTCAAACACTGCATTAACTGTAGGCCCAAACATTGAATACGCTTTAGTCGCAACCTACAACCAATATACTTTTGAGCCTATTCAAGTGATTTTGGCTCAAAACCTTGTGAGTTATCAGTTTTCAAAAGGCTTTGCAGCCGTAGAAAATCAAGATGACCTCCAAACCTACAATGCCGGAGACAAGCAAATTCCATATTTTGTCCTTGGTACTTGCAAAGGCCAAGATTTAATCGGTTTAAAATACCAACAACTCTTACCTTATGCCCAGCCTGCAGAAAATCCTGAGGCAGCATTTCGTGTCATTGGTGGTGATTTCGTCACTACCGAAGACGGAACCGGAATTGTGCATACTGCACCAACATTTGGTGCCGATGATGCCCGTGTGGCTGCCGAAGCCGGCGTGCCTGGTTTATTGGTTCAAGATGAGCGCGGAAATTTAGTGCCACTCGTGGACCTTCAAGGTAAATTCAGACCTGAACTTGGCCCTTATGCTGGCATGTATGTCAAGAACGAATACTACGATGCGGGTCAAGAACCTGAAAGATCAGTAGACGTTCAACTTGCCATACAACTCAAAGAAGAAGGAAAGGCTTTCAAAGTAGAAAAATACGAGCACTCATATCCACATTGTTGGCGCACCGACAAACCCGTTCTATATTATCCTCTAGACTCTTGGTTTATTCGTGTAACAGAACGTAAAGAAGACATGGTGGCGCTTAACCAACAAATCAACTGGAAACCAGAAGCAACTGGGTCTGGGCGTTTTGGAAAGTGGTTAGAGAATGCCAATGACTGGAACCTTTCTCGCTCCAGATACTGGGGTATTCCAATTCCTATTTGGTCAACTGAAGAAGGAGACGAACGCATTTGTATTGGTTCAGTAGCCGAGTTGCTTGGCGCTATTGAGCAGTCCATAGCTAAGGGCTTTATGTCTGTTAATCCGTTTGCTGGCTTTGACCCCAAAGACTTATCGGATGCCAACTATGAAAAAATTGATCTCCATAAGCACATCGTAGATCAAATTGTTTTGGTTTCTCCGAGTGGCAAACCCATGAAACGCGAAGCCGACCTCATTGACGTTTGGTTCGACTCTGGTGCGATGCCTTATGCACAGTTGCATTATCCATTTGAGAACAAAGAACTCATTGATCAAAAAACAGCGTTTCCTGCAGACTTCATTGCTGAAGGCGTTGACCAAACCCGAGGCTGGTTTTATACCTTGCATGCCATTGCCACTATGGTTTTCAATGAAAAAGCCTACAAAAATGTGGTTTCGAATGGCTTGGTCCTCGACAAAAATGGTCAAAAAATGTCTAAGCGCTTGGGCAATGCCATTGACCCTTTCGAAACTCTTCAAAAATATGGCCCAGATGCCACGCGTTGGTACATGATCACCAATGCGCAACCATGGGACAACCTTAAATTTGACCTTGAAGGCATCGCCGAAGTACAGCGCAAATTCTTCGGAACCCTTTACAATACCTATTCGTTCTTTGCCCTTTATGCAAACATAGACGGCTTTGATTTTTCAGGTCCAGAAGCAGCACTTTCTCAAAGACCCGAAATTGACCAATGGGTCATTTCTAAACTCAACTCTCTGATTGCTGAGGTCGACGCAGCTTACGCAGAATACGAGCCAACCAAGGCAGGCCGTGCTATCCAAGATTTTGTCAACGAACAACTCTCTAATTGGTATGTGCGCTTGTGTCGTCGCCGTTTCTGGAAAAACGACGATGCCCAAGACAAACAGGCGGCTTACCAAACACTCTATACTTGTTTAGAAACAGTGGCTATACTTGCTGCTCCAATTGCGCCATTCTACATGGATCAATTGTATTCTGACCTCAATCAAGTGAGTGGAAAAAACAAAAAAGGATCTGTTCATTTAGCAGATTTCCCAAGTCCGAATCAAGCGGCTATTTTATCGCAACTTGAGCGCCAAATGCAATTGGCCCAACAAGCGTGTTCTTTGGTTTTAGCATTGCGCAAAAAGCAGCACATTCGCGTGCGTCAGCCACTGCAAAAAATCATGATTCCGGTGCTCAACGAGCAAGAAGCCAACAATTTCAGACACGTCACTGACCTCATCTGTTCTGAGGTCAATGTCAAAGAACTCGAGTTGTTGTCTGACAGCGGCATTTTGGTGAAATCAATTAAACCGAACTTCAAAACGATTGGCCCGAAATACGGCAAACAAATGAAAGGCATTGCTGCATTGGTTCAGCAGTTTGGTCAAGAAGATATTGCTCAAATTGAGCAAGCTCAAGTTTGGAAAGGTGAAGTTGACGGACAAACCATTGAACTCCTACTCGAAGACTTCGAAATACAGGCACAAGATATCCCAGGATGGCTTGTCGCTAGTGAGAACGGCCTAACGGTTGCACTTGACATCAGCATTAGTCCTGAATTGAAAGCCGAAGGCTTGGCCCGCGAACTGGTTAACCGCATTCAAAATATGCGCAAGGACCTCCAACTCGAGGTCACAGACCGCATTACGGTAAAGCTAGACACCTCAGAAGTCGTAAAAGCAGCTGCGCTTGCACATCAGCACTATATTTGTGCTGAGGTCTTGGCAGATGCACTTGTCTTTGAAACGAGTTCGGCGCCAAAAACCGAAGAAATAGAAGCAGCGGCGGATACCGCCATTCAACTTATAAAATAAGCCCAAATGAATAAATGGTTCATTGATCAAAAAGAAACACAAACCCTTAGCGGAGCCTCCGTGAAGTGGTTTGATCACCAATTTTTTGAAATCAAGTTTGAAGGTAAAAAGTATCACGGCGAATTACTCGCTGACCAATCTGAATTGGGTCAATTGAGCATCCGCATCAATCACCGCACTTTTCAAGTGAGAAAAGGACATCCGCTAGATGACTTAATTGCTGCTATGGGCCTTGACAAACCTAAATTGCGCAAGCTCAAAGAAATGCAAGCACCTATGCCAGGCCGCGTTACTGCCATTCATGTCAAGGTTGGTCAAGAGGTACAGCCCGGAGATGCGTTGTTGTCTTTAGAAGCCATGAAAATGGAGAATGTACTCAAGGCCGAAGGAATCGGTGTAGTGAGTGCCATTCAAATTCAAGAAGGCGACGTTGTCGATAAGGGGGGCTTACTCATTAGTTTTGAGTAAGTAAAAACCAGTTCTCTTATTTCAACAAGATTTTAATTTTCTTATCGGCCTGCAGTAAAACACTGGCATCCTGAAAACTTGGTGCTGAGAAAGTTTCTCGGGCATTATTAGAGAAACCATAGGCCTCTGTTGGCGCACCAAAAAGGTTTTTATCGAGCACGCCGTTCTTGTTTTCATCGTGGTAAACGGCCAGTGAATATTTGCCGGTAGGGAGATTTTTAAAAGTATAACTCAGTTGTTTGCCGTCTATTTTTAAAACGACACCTTTCAGTTGCTTACCAAAAGTTGGAAAGTTGGCTGCTTTATCGAAAAGCCCAATAAAAACGGTTCCTTTAGTATTTGGTATACCATTGATCTCTACCTCTAAATTTGCATTAGATTCAAGGAATAATAGCGCGAGGCAAATGAGGATAACTTTCATATAAGGAAAAACAAACTTAACACAATCAGGTTCACACAAAAAGGGAATCCCTAACTTTGTTTCATGAATAAATTTGTTTTGGTAACAGGCGGGGCAGGTTATATTGGTTCGCATACCGTTGTAGCACTTCAGCAAAAAGGCTACACGCCAATTATCGCCGATGATTTTCGCAATGCCAATGAGGTAGTGCTCGAGGGGCTCAATCAAATCTTAGGCGCGGCGCCAATTTTACACCGCATCGATGTTTGCGATGCAGCAGCACTCAATCAACTCTTTGAGCAATACAACTTTGAAGGCGTCATTCATTTTGCGGCCTACAAGGCTGTCGGTGAGTCTGTTGAGAAGCCATTGGCCTACTATCAGAACAATTTGGTGGGCCTGATCAATGTACTCAGTATGCTTGAAAAGCACGATGTGCGCAACTTTGTGTTTTCATCATCTTGCACCGTTTATGGCGAGCCTAAAGGTGAAAAAGAAGTCAGCGAAAGCACCCCGAAACAAGCACCAGAATCTCCTTATGGGTTTACCAAATGGATGGGTGAGCAAATCATTACAGACTTTCATAAAAGTTCAGCCAAAAGCAAGCTCATGAACTTGCGTTATTTTAACCCGGTTGGTGCCCACGCGTCGGCACTCATCGGTGAATATCCAATAGGTAAGCCAAATAACTTGTTGCCTTTTGTGACGCAAACAGCAATTGGTAAGCACGCTCATTTAACAGTATTTGGCAATGATTACCCTACCAGAGACGGTTCTTGTATCCGAGACTACATCCACGTTACTGATCTTGCAGAGGCCCACGTAGCAGCGCTTGAATTTTTGGCAAAAGCAGAAAGTGGTTTGCTAGAAGCGGTCAATATTGGCACCGGCACCGGCAGTTCTGTTCTTGAAATTGTAGCCGCTTTTGAAAAGGTAACAGGCAAGGCTTTGCCGCATCAAATTGGTCCAAGAAGGGCAGGAGATGTTGTAGAAATTTATGCCAATGCCACCAAAGGCCAAGAATTATTAGGATGGAAAGCACGCTTAACCATTGAAGACGCCATCCGCGATGCTTGGGCCTGGGAAAATTATTTAGCAGCAAGAGCAGAGCAATGATCATTGATACGCACGCGCATATTTATGCCGAAGAATTTGACGCCGACAGAGACCTCATGCTCCAAAGAGCCAGTGCTTCGGGTGTAGGCGCTATTTTGTTGCCAAACATAGACGTAGCAAGTATTGCTCCCCTAGAATCTTTGGCAGCTGCTCAGGTCAATTGTATCCCAATGATGGGCTTGCATCCAACTTATGTTAAAGAAAATTGGGAGCAAGAGCTTGCCACCATTGAGGCGCAGCTTTTCGCTGCGCCAGAGCGCTACTGCGCCGTCGGTGAAATAGGCCTCGACCTTTATTGGGACACTAATTTTTTGTCTGAACAGCAAGCAGCATTTCGACTTCAGATTCAATGGGCGAAAAAACTCAAATTACCCATTGCCATTCATGTCCGAAAAGCTTTTGAAGAACTTTTTGCCATTCTAGATGAAGAATGGACGCCAGAATTAAGCGGGGTTTTTCATTGTTTTACAGGCAGCAAAGAACAAGTGCAACGCATTTTAAAATACGAGCAATTCTATTTCGGAATTGGCGGCGTTTTAACTTATAAAAATGCGGGCTTGGCTGAGGTTGTGGCCCATATTCCTCATGACCGCATATTGCTTGAAACAGATGCCCCTTATTTGTCACCTGTTCCTTACCGAGGAAAACGCAATGAACCTGCCTACATGACCGAAGTAGTTAGCAAATTGCACGAATGCCTGGGTATATCAGTGCCAGAAATTGAGGCGCTCACGAGTGCCAACGCCATTCGCTTATTTGCCTTGGAAAAATTTCTTACTTTCGAGCATGCGTAAGATTTTACTTATCTACACCGGCGGCACCATTGGTATGATCACCAATGCCCAAACTGGCGCACTTGAAAGTGTCAATTTTGAGCACCTACACGCGCACATCCCAGAACTGCAGCGCTTTGATTTAGAACTGAGCGTTCGTAGTATTGAACAGCCTGTCGATTCTTCAGAAATTACCCTTGAACATTGGCAAACTATTGCCAGTTGGATCACGGAATCATATGCGCAATTTGATGGTTTTGTAGTCCTTCATGGCACCGATACAATGTCCTATACGGCTAGTGCCCTGAGTTTTATGCTGCAAGGCCTCAAAAAGCCAGTCATTTTTACGGGTTCACAACTCCCTATTGGGATCATTAGAACGGATGGCAAAGAAAATCTCATTACCGCTATTGAAATTGCTGCCGCACAAGATGAAAACGGAGAGCCCATGGTACAAGAAGTGGCACTATATTTTGAATATTGTTTGTTTAGGGCAAACCGCAGTTCTAAGGTGTCGGCGCATCAATTTGAGGCCTTTCAGTCTCCAAATTATCCGTTATTAGCCAAAGCTGGCGTGCACCTAGAGTGGTTTAAAGAACGCCTTTTCCGCACCCATGAAAAGGGCTTGAAAAGTCAGCTTTCATTGAATAATCAGGTTGGTTTATTGAAACTGTATCCGGGTATACCAACCGTTTCTTATACTTCCTTATTGCAATATCCAAGTTTTCAAATTGTGATACTCGAAACCTTTGGTGCTGGCAATGCTTTTAGTGAAGTAGCTTTTCAAAGCGCTATTCAAGACTTCATTGCAGCCGGCGGAATCGTACTCAATATTACGCAATGTCAAAGCGGATCAGTCAGACAAGGGGCCTATCAGACCAGTGTCTTTTTTGAGAAAGTGGGTGTAATTAGTGGTGCTGACTTAACAGCAGAAGCAGCTATAACTAAAAGCATGTTTGCTTTGGCCAATCTTCCAAAAGCAGCGATCCCGAATTTTTTAAGGACAGCAGTGGTAGGGGAGCTTTCCTAGCGTTGTTCGATTACTTTTCCTTCGCTTACTTCTAAAATTCTACCTGGAAAATGCGCCACCATTTGCATGTCGTGGGTGGCCATCAATATAGCAGTGTTTTCTTCTTTGGCAACCGCCAAAAGTAATTCCATGATTTCTTTTGAGGTTGTAGGGTCCAAATTTCCGGTAGGTTCGTCTGCTAAAATAAGTGTGGGCTTATTTAGGAGCGCTCTGGCTATTGAAACACGCTGTTGTTCGCCTCCCGAAAGCTGATGCGGGAAATCTTTGGCCTTTTTCTCAATGCCAACGAGTTGCAAGCAGTTCATCGCGCGCTGCTCAATGAGTTTTTTATCGCTCCAACCCGTTGCACCCAAAACAAACTTGAGGTTGTCTAAGACATTGCGATCAGTGAGCAACTGAAAATCCTGAAACACGATGCCAATTTTTCGGCGCAGGAATGGAATTTGCTTGCGTTTAAGACCCTTGAGTTCAAAGCCGCAAACACTTCCAGTACCTTCAGAAAGCGGCAATTCAGCATAAAGTGTTTTGAGTAAACTACTTTTTCCGCTACCGGTTTTACCAATCAAATAGGCAAATGTTTTTTCTTCCAATTCGAGGTCGAGATTGTCAAGAATCAGTTTTTCTTGTTGGTAAATTTTGGCGTTTCTTAGAGAGATGACAGTTGACACAAGCGATAATTTTAGACAAATGTGTTCATTAAGTCGTAACCAAAATAAATTTTACCCGATTTTATCTTAACAAATTCAGGTTTAAAACTTTTGGATAGGGGAGCAGATTGGGCACTTGCCCCTAGTAATTTTACATACTATGAATCGTAACTTGCGTTATCTTGTCTTCCTGTTGTGCTTCCCAATGCTATTTTGGGCGCAGGAATCCACCAAATACAGTGGTGAAAATGCGGCTTTTTTCAATGCCGAGGATTTGTATACTAAAGCTCAGTTTGCCGAAGCCAAACAAGAGTTCAGGACCTTCATCAATGCTTGTCAGCAAAACAAGCGCAATGAGCACGATCCTTTTTTGATCAAGGCACATTACTATGAAGGAATGTCCGCTTTGCAGCTTTATAACAACGATGCCATTCCCTTGTTGGAGACCTTCAATAAAACCTACCCAGAAAACAATTACCGCACTGAAATTGCCGTAGGAATTGGAGCGTATCATTTCAAAAACGAAGATTTCATTGCCGCACAACGCGCCTACAAAGACATCAATGTAAGAAATTTAAAAGCGGAGCAAAAAGAAGAAGTACTTTTCAAGTTGGGTTATTCGGCCTATCAAAACGAAGACCAAGATGCGGCTTATCTTGCGTTTAAAGACATCAAAGATGGAACCACTGAATATGCGAAGCCGGCTTTGTATTATTATGCACACATCAGTTACACGCGTTCTTCGTTGCAAGAGGCCCTAGAAGGCTTTAAAGCGTTGCAAAAAGATTCCACTTACTGTGGGGTCGTACCGTATTACATCGCACAAATTCTTTATAAACAAGGCAAGTTTCAGGAAGTGATTGACTTTGCTCCGACCGTCTTGAATTGTAGTTTTGTCAATAATGAATTTGATATTCAGCACATCATTGGGAATGCCTATTATCAGTTAGGGAAATTTGACCAAGCCCTTCCGTTTTTAGAAAAATACCATCAAAATGCCCGCGGTACCCGCGATGATTATTACGAGTTTGGCTATGCGTATTACAAAACGCAGCAATACGACAAAGCCATCAAGAATTTCGACAAAGTAACCAGAGTTTCAGATAGCCTGGGGCACATTGCGATGTATCAAATTGGCGATGCCTACCTCAAATTGAATAAATTATTGCCTGCCAGAAGCGCTTTTGAACGCGCTGCTGAAATGAATAGTTTGCCTCAAATTCAGGAGGATGCACTTTTTCAGTTTGCCGTTATTTCTTTTAAGGTAGATATCAACCCTTATGATGAATCGGTACGCGCATTTGAAAATTACTTGAGTCGTTACCCTGAGTCGAAGCGCAAAAGAGATGTGTATCAGTACCTTGTTAATGTTTACACCAATACCTCAAATTTTGCAAAAGCCCTGGAGTCGATTGATAAATTGGCCTCAAAGGATGCGCAACTTAAAAAAGTGTACCAAACAGTAGCCTTTAATTATGGGGTAGAGTTGTTCCAAAAAGGACAAATGCAAGATGCTTATGAGGCTTTCAAAAAGGTAAGCACGTATCCAATGGATCCGCAGATGGTAGCGCTATCGCGTTATTGGATGGCCGATATTCTTTATCGCAAAAATGATTTAAGTGCGGCTATAAATACCTACCGCGATTTCATCAATTCACCGGCCTCTAATTCCTTGCCTGAAAAAGTAGACGCTTATTACAACATCGGTTATGCATATTTAGATCAAGGTAAAAGAGATGAAGCGATTCAGTCATTTAGAACCTATTTACAACTGAATCCGGATAAAGCTAATAAGGTAGTAGATGCCACTTTTCGTGTAGCTGATGCTTATTATGTGAATAAGCAGAATTTACAGGCTATTCAATATTATCAACAGGCATACAACCTCAATTCTCAATTAAATGACAAGGCGCTCTTTTATTTAGCAAAAGCCCAAGGTTTCAACGGTCAACTCCCAGATAAAGCATTAACGCTTACCAAATTGCTCAAAGAAGCTCCCGCTTCAAAATACCGCATGAATGCCCAGTATGAATTGGCGAGAACTTATTTCTCACAATTGAATTACGATCAGGCGCTCAGTACGTATCAGACTTTTCTATCTGAGTTTCCGAAGTCACCGTATACGCTTGACGTTAAGTTAGATGTGGCAGATATCTATTACAAAAAATGGGATTACACGAAGTCAGAAGCGGCTTACCTCGAGATTTTAAGTACTTATGAGCAGCAGCGCGAAATCTGTAAAAAAGTAGTCATGAACCTGATCGATGTCTACAATGCACAGAAGAAACCTGATTTAGCGTCAGAGGTGATTGACAAGTATCCTTGTGCGAACATTTCTACTGAAGAAAAAGAAAATATTTTCTATTCGCCAGCATTGGCTGCCTATGAAGACACCAATTACAGAGAAGCCATCGAGAAATTCGAAGTCTATATGACCAAATTCCCGAATGGCCGCTATGTCAACGAGACTTATTTCTATCTAGGAAACAGCTTACTCAGAACCAAAGATTCTGTGGCCGCAATTCAACAATTTGAAAAGTATTTAGGCACTAACCTTACTTCTTACGCAGAGTATGCAGCTGCCAAAACAGCCGCTTATCATTACATCCGAAAAGATTACACAAAAGCCTTGCAGTATTACCAGAAATTGGAAACAGTTGCTGCGAAGCCAACCAGTACTTTTGACGCCAAACTTGGTATCATGCGTTGTGCTTTTTTGGGTTCCAACTATGAGTTGGCACGTTTAAATGCTGACTTCGTGTTAGAAAATGCTGCTCTAACGCCAGTGCTTAGAGTAGAGGCTGAATACGCTAAAGGCTTGGCATATTATCACCTCAAACAATATGAATTAGCAAAGACCTCACTAGAATGGTTGGTTAAAAACACGACCACTGCAATGGGTTCTGAAGCCAAATATTTATTGGCCGACATCTATTTCAGTCAGAAAATGTATGACGAAGCAGAGACAGAGATCAAAGCACTTTTAAAAATGAAGCCGAGCTACAATTATTGGGTAGCCAAAGGGCTTTTATTACAAACGCGCGTGCATATTGCGCACGAAGATCTATTCCAAGCAGAGCAAACATTGAAGTCTGTGCTTGATTTTTATCCGGATCAACAAGACGGCGTTTTGTCTGAAGCGTCTGACCTCTGGGATGAACTCATGCAATTGAAGAATCCGCCCGCTTCTGAAGAAAAGCAACCTGAAATGAAAATCGAAATCAACGAAGAATAAAACATGAAGTTATTCACCACCACCTTATTTTGTATTTGCTTCATCCTCAATTCCTTTGCGCAACAAAAGGAGGATCTAGTTGGCTATACAACAACCAATCAGCAAGTAGAGCCAGCCTCACGTATTTTAGAATTCCCTAAAATCATAGACTCAGTGAAGGCAAGCCCTGTCAAGGATTATCCTTTGTTGTTTTTCCAGGCCGAAACCAAAATTTTGCTAGATACTATTGAAGCTGCAACCGTTGAAACTACTGAGAAACTCGATAAACTCTATCCTTTTTATGTGAAGGCCGGAATTGGCTCGGTCATTATGCCTTTGGGTGAAATTCGTTTTGGTTCTGATCAGTCTCGAAACTTGCATTACGGTGCAAATATTACGCATCTCAGTTCTTTTGGCGACATCAAAGATCGCAACAAAGTGCTCTATGCGCCAGCGCAATATGACCGCAGCGCAGCACATTTATATGGGCGTTACAACGAGCGCAATTATCAGATCAAAGCCGACGCTTATTATCAAAATAATGGCTTTCATTACTACGGAATTCCTTTAGATTCTAACACTACAATTACAGCAGATTCTATTGCGCAAAGATTCCAACTCAGTAAGGGAACAGCTGAATACATTTGGCTCAGAGGCGATTCTGCTCGTTTGAATTTATCTTTTCAAGGGGCGTATCAAAATTTTCTGACCCGACCACTTGATTCAACAAAGGTTTTTCGCAGCAAAGAGAACAATGTGCAATTCAAAACCAGAGCGTGGTATAATTACAAATACGAGTATTTCTATGCTGATTTAGGTTTGCGTTATAACAACTATAGAAGAGGATTTGTAGATACTATCGTTGCCCCAGGAGACACTGGTTTTGTAAAGAACAATACCATCATCGATTTTAGACCAGGTGTTTGGACACAAGCACTCAATGACCGTTTAAAAGTTGAATTAGGTGTCACGATTACCGGCGATGTTCATGAGAGCGGCACTGATTTTTATGTGTATCCAAATGCAGAGTTTAAGTACAGCTTATTTAACAATATCTTTATTCCTTACATTGGTTTGAAGGGTGGTCTGAAGCAAAATACACTGCAAGGCTTAACCAGTGTGAATCCGTTTATCAGAACCAATGTAGCGCTGCGCAACG
The DNA here is from genome assembly GCA_964590425.1 of uncultured Lishizhenia sp. Lineage (GTDB taxonomy): Bacteria > Bacteroidota > Bacteroidia > Flavobacteriales_D > Crocinitomicaceae > UBA952. The sequence continues at coordinate 50,536 of CAZPWB010000008.1, forward strand.
AACACAACCCGTACGATATTTATGGTGGGTTTAAAGGGACACTGAGCCAGCAATTGAGTTTCAATCTTGGGGTGCATTTTATGCACATTGAAAACAAAGCGTTCTTTGTTACGGATACCAACTTTATCTATGACAACTACCTCACTGTCATCTATGATACGCTTTCACAAACCACCTTTGAAGGCTCGGTAAGTTATCAAAATGGCGAAAAATTAAAGATTGATGTATTGGGTCGTTACAACATGTTCTTATTATACCACGAGGCCTTTGCTTGGAATCTGCCACAGCTGCAGTTTATTGCCCGCGGTTCTTATCAGTTAAACAACAAATTCTATGGCCAGCTAGACGCCAATATTGAAACCGGAAGAAAAGCACTTGTGTCTGCTGACACACCTGATGCGTTTTCAACAGATCAAGGGCAGTATTATGTCAATTTAGGAACCATTGTAGACATTAACTTGGGCTTAGAATACCGCTACACACCACGTGTATCTATTTTCTTACAAGCCAATAATTTAGCAGCGCAACGCTATAACCGTTGGTATAGCTACCCTGTTCAGCCTATTCAAGTAATTGGAGGTATCACCGCCAGATTCTGATGCAAACGGAGGCTTTTGTCCTGACGCAGACAGGTACTGCTAAAACGGCTTTTCAAAGACAGGAATTTTCAATTAGCGCTCCTAAAAGTGCTGAGGTACTCATCGAAGTAGAGGCTTTTGGGCTCAATTATGCTGATGTTATGGCCCGCTTGGGTTTGTACCGAGAAGCACCACCCATGCCTTGTGTATTGGGCTATGAATTGGTCGGAAAAATCATTGAAGTGGGAGAAAATGCCCCACTAGAACTTTTAGGCAAACGCGTCTTGGCTTTTACCCGTTTTGGGGCTTATGCCAAACATGCCATCACCTTGGCAGACGCTGTCCTTGAAATCCCTGAGCACATGCATGCTGCGCAGGCACTTCCTTTTGCTACCCAAGGTGTCACTGCATATTACATGACCGATATCTTAGCGCCCATCCAGCCATATGATAAAGTACTTGTACATGCTGCTGCTGGCGGAGTAGGAAGCTTTTTGATTCAGCTCGCGCGTTTGCGTGGCGCTACTGTGATTGCGAGTACGGGTTCAGATTACAAGTTTCCTTACATTGAGTCTTTAGGTGCGCAACACGTCATCAACTATAAAAAGCATGATTACCAAGCGCAAGTGAAGGCAATTCTTGGAGGCCATACTTTGGATGTAGCATACAATCCGATCGGGGCTAAAAGTGCGAAAACCGATCTGAGCTTATTGGGTTCGGGTGGTCGTTTGTTTTTGTTTGGTGGTTCTGAACTTGCTAATAGAAAAGGTCTACTTGGGAAATTAAAATTTCTTTGGGAGATGGGTTTCCTTTTGCCGATAGGGCTCATGATGCAGTCTAAAAATATTTTGGGCGTCAATATGCTGAAGTTGGCAGATGCACATCCTTTATTGATTAAAAATGCAATGGCAGCACTGATGGGCCTGTACGAACAACAAAAGTTGCAGTTGCCTGAAATTAAAACATATAAAGCAAAAGATTTTTTTGAAGCCCACGATGCTTTAGGCGCCGGGCTGACCACAGGAAAGTTAGTGATTGAGTGGGATTAATGGGCCTTCGCCTTGAAAAAGCTTTTTAGAAAACCTAAAATTGGTTTGCGAAAAAGAAAGAGTAAAAGAAGGTAAGGAATCAGCATGAGGTATAGAATGCCGCCATTGATGTTGCCCGCAAAACTATTTTCATCGAGGCCGTGGCCTTGCTCAGCTAACATTTTACATTGAGAACAGCCTTGAGCAAGCACATTTTGCATGCTGAGAACTAATCCTAAAATCAACAGAAATTTACTACGCATGACCTTGTCTTTTTACGTTACAAAATTACGGAAGAAAGAATCCAAATCAAAATCTTAATTTTGTCCTATGCGCATTTTTATTTTTCTCATTGCCTTTAGTTTTATCTTGAGCTCATGTGGTTCAAAAAGCAAAAACCCTGACACCAAGTTAAACCTTGACCAGTTACTTCAAAAGTACCCGGATTCTGTCAATCTTTTGGTTGATAAGGGCAATCAATTAATTGATTCTCTCGAGTTTCAGCGCGCTCTTGAATTGGGTGCCAAGGCCTTTCGTCTTGATTCTTCCAATGTATCAGCCCGCGTACTGTACGCAGAGTGCCTGATCAATAAACCAAATCGCAGTGCAGACGACATCATGCGCGCCTTTACGATGTATCGTATTTTGGTCAAAAAACAACCCAAAAACGTACCTGCCTTAGTAGGTTTAGCCAACACACTCGTACTTTTAAACGATCACGAAAACGCGTTTAAATTCATCAATCAGGCCTTGCGTATCGATAAAACTTACCGCGATGCCTATATTCTAAAAGGAACAATTTACAAACTTGAGGGCAATACGAAACTCGCCATTTCATCCTACGAAACGGCCGTACAGCAAGACCCCAATTATTACATGACTTATTTGTTGTTGGGATCTTTGTACGAATACGAGAAAAATCCGCTCTGTATTGAAAAGTATACCACTGCTTATCAACTACAACCCAAGAACGTCGAAGTGATTTATGCCTTAGCCTATGCCAAAGAGAACTTTGGTCAAGAAAAGGCGGCCCAAGTCCTGTATCGAAAAATGACCCGCGTTGACTCCATGTTTGCCGATGGTTATTTTCATCTAGGATCTTTGGCTCAGTTTAGTTTTAATGAGCCAGATAGCGCCATGTTTTTTTACAAAAAAGCAGTGAAGGTGAATCCGCAACACATACCGTCTTATCACAATATGGGCTTGCTATACGAAGATCGAAATGATCTCACCAATGCACTCTTTAGTTATGCAAAAGCTTTAAAAGTAGATTCAACGTATCAACTCTCGAGAGATCGCGTTCAAGTACTCAGAAAAAGATTATGAAAAAGGCACAGCTCATCAGTGAAATATTAGGTGATTGCTTGTTACCATTACTTGGTTTTTTATGGTGGGGGTGGGACCTCTATTTCATTTTGCTTTATCTCCTCTTTGATTACACGATTCGCATGGGCTTTTTAGTCTTGAATCCGGCAACAAGAAGTTGGCAGATTTTACTTAGGCCACTTTTGTTCTTTATCTGTTTTGTTATTCTCTCTCATTTTTACATGACCTTGACAGATCCAACATGGCGTTTTACCAAAGATTTCACCGCGTTTTTTTGGTACGAAGAGCTCTGGATACCACAAGGATTTGTCTTGATCCCGCTCTTGATTTACACCGAACTTTCACGACAACGCATGGAAAAAATGATCAACCCTGATTCAGATCCTAGCAAACAGGTTCAAAAATTAGGAACCCGAATCTTGTTTTTAGCGCTCATATTTATGTTAATGAGCCTGCTATTACTTGCTTTTTCTTGGTCTGAGCCGAGTGAAATTTGGTTCTTTTTAAGCGCTTTATTCATTCTTATTTTATTTGAAAACAAAGCAGCTTTTTTACAGCCTTAATTTCTGTAAATTTGTCTGATTCTGATCCCTATGTCAAAAGAAAAAATACTAGAACAAAAAAGAGCAGAGATGCACAACGGCGGAGGCCAAGAACGCATCGAAAAGCAACACCAACAAGGTAAACTCACTGCTCGCGAACGCATTTCCTTACTCCTAGATGAAGGTAGCTTCCAAGAAATTGGTGGTTTGGTAGAACACCGTTCCACCAACTTTGGTCTCGACAAACAAAAATTCCCCGGTGACGGCGTCATTACGGGTTACGGAACAGTTCATGGTCGTCTGGTTTATGTTTATTCTCAGGACTTCACGGTACTTGGTGGTTCTTTGTCAGAAACACATGCGGCAAAAATTTGTCGCATCATGGATATGGCCCTCAAAAACGGTGCACCCATCATTGGGATGAACGATTCTGGTGGAGCCCGCATTCAAGAAGGGGTCGTTTCATTGAGTGGATATGCTGATATTTTCTTCAGAAATACCCGCGCATCCGGTACCATTCCACAACTTTCCTTGATTATGGGGCCATGTGCAGGTGGGGCTGTTTATTCGCCTGCACTAACTGACTTTATTTTCATGGTGGAAGAAACTTCTTATATGTTTGTTACTGGGCCAAATGTGGTCAAGACAGTAACGCACGAAGAAGTCACTTCAGAAGACCTCGGCGGGGCCAAAACACATGCTGAAAAATCTGGCGTGAACCATTTTACAGCAGCCAATGACGTTGAGTGTATTCGCAAAGCCCGAGACCTCATTACTTATTTACCTCAAAATGCCAATGAAGAGGCACCTTTGACACCAGTTTTTGAATATCAAGCAAGCAAGTTCAAGCAAATTGAACAGATTTTACCTGAAAATGCAAATACTCCCTACGATATCAAGCGTGTCATCGATTGCCTCATTGACGACAACAGTTTCAGAGAGGTCCATGAAGATTTCGCCAAAAACATTGTGGTAGGTTTCGGACGATTAGAAGGCAGAACGGTCGGAATAATAGCCAATCAACCTGCAGCTTTAGCTGGTGTTCTTGACATTGATGCTTCTCGTAAAGGAGCGCGTTTTGTCCGTTTTTGTGATTCTTTCAATATCCCTTTGCTTGTTTTAGAAGATGTACCAGGATTCTTGCCAGGTACCGATCAAGAATGGCGAGGTATTATCACGCATGGTGCAAAATTGCTTTATGCATTTGCAGAAGCAACGGTACCAAAAATTACGGTAATCACAAGAAAAGCTTACGGGGGCGCTTATTGTGTAATGAACTCCAGAAGCTTAGGGGCCGACCTCACTTTTGCTTGGCCAACGGCAGAAATTGCCGTGATGGGAGCTAAGGGGGCGGCTGAAATCATTTTTAAAAGAGAGATTAGTGCAGCTGAAAATTCGGCTGAAAAATGGCTCGAAAAAGAGGCAGAATACGCAGATACTTTTGCCAACCCTTACCGTGCAGCTGAACGAGGAATTGTCGATGAGGTTTTATTACCATCCGAGACTAGAACAGCGCTAATTTCGGGCTTCAAAATGTTGGAGAAGAAAGCTGAAGTTTTGCCGCAAAAAAAGCATGGCAATATTCCACTGTAATTGTAACGATTAATTTACACAAAAAAGGCAACCTTTTGGCAGCCTTTTTCGTTATAATCAAGCTATTAACTCTCCAAATAGGCCTATGCAAGAAACGAAAAAACTACACACTTCTGCTTTCTCAAGATTTCTATTGGCTTCCATTTTTGTGTTGGCATCTAGTTTTGCAGCACTTTCTCAAATCGTAAGTCCATTTATAATTAGGCACCAAACGCAGCAAAAAGGAGGACTAAGGTTTTTATCAAACGTTTCTGTTTCATGTAATTCGAGTTTAACGAGTTGTAATAACGCAACAAGTCAGATGCCTCCAACAGGCACCTCCATGAACAATGATTTTACGCAAACTTATGTAGACACAGACGGCAATCCAAGTACATTTATGTCTTCATCTGATAGTCTGATATTACCAAATTGTTCGGAAGTGACTTGGGCAGGTTTGTATTGGGGAGGAAGAATTTCTACATCAAATTCAAGTTACAACCAACGCAGTAATGTCAAAATCAGAGTTGGCACAGGCGCATATCAACAAATAACTGCAGATCAAACCATCAATAATACCTCAGGTGCAGTAAGTTATTTTTGTTTTAAAAATGTCACGAGCATTGTACAAAATGCCGGCCTCAATGCACGTTTTACAATTGCAGATCAAGTCAACTCTGTCGGAAGTTCCAATCTTTTTGGAGGTTGGACACTTGTAGTTGTCTACAAAAACATCCAAGAATCTTACAAAAACTTAACGGTTTTTGACGGCTTGGCTAACGTTGGCTCCGGTACATCCACCAACCAAGTAACTATACCAATTTCTGGGTTTTTGACCCCTTTGAGTGGTCCTGTAACCTTACAACTTGGGGTTGTAGGTTATGACGGTGATCGCAATAACACCGGTGACCAAATTTTGTTTAATGGTGTCGGAACCAACTATGTACAAGTTCTAGACGCCATTCACCCAGCCCAAGATATGTTCAACAGTACCATTGGTTTCAATGGCGCTGTCACTCCATTCAGAAATCCCGGCCTCAACAACAATCTAGGTTATGATGCTAGTATTTTCTTTCCGAACAACGCGTCGCAGACTTACCTGAGTAACGGCGCCACTTCTGCAAATGTTCGCATAACCACCTCTTTTGAAACCATTTTTACCCGTGTTATTACCTCTGCTATTGATATCTACGAGCCAGATCTTCGCGCATCAGTTTTTGTGAATGACATCAATGGAGGAGCAGTCGTACCCGGTGATATTTTAGAGTATACCGTCTCCGGGAAGAACATCGGTTCTGATGACGCTGTCAATTGTTTTATCACAGATACACTCGATATCCGCACCCAATATGTGCCGGGTTCATTGACGGTTGTAAATGGCCCCAATCCAGGTGTAAAAACCGATGCGGCTGGCGATGACCAAGCTGAATACAATGCCACAAATCGTTTTGTGAAGTTTAGAGTTGGTGTTGGTGCAACGGCAGCACAAGGCGGCACCATGGACAACACAACCCTTGATAGTGTCGTGGTTAAATTTAGGGTACAGGTAGTCAATGATTGCCTTATTCTTCAATGTGATAGTACGCTAGAGAATTTAGCATACATTTATGGTACGGGTGCAATGTCCGGAAACGTACAAACCAACAATGGAACTTCTGATGTCTACGATTCTTTTGGTTGTCCGACCTCAGCGAATAATGAAGTAACTATTTCAACGGCTAATTGCCCTCCCGTCGACTTCACATACAATCAGCCGCTTTGTCCAGGCGACACTTTGCAGCTTGCAGCTTTAAGTTCTCAATGGGCAAACTATCTTTGGAGTGGTCCACAAGGCTTTAGCTCAACAATATACAATCCTAGTATTTTGAACATAAGTTCATTGAATTCGGGTGTATATGAATTAGATGTTACATTCAACGGGTCAAGTTGTTTACTTAGCAACATTACCAATAGTATCATTGTCAATCCAAATCCAGTCATCAATGTCAACAACGTTACTAACGTGAGTTGCTTTGGTGCTGCTAATGGGTCTATAAACACAAGCGCAACAGGTGCTAACCCGATTGCTTATGCCTGGACAAGCGGCCAAGGAACAGCCAATATCTCTGGGCTATCCCCTGGATTATTTTCATTAGTCATCACTGATAACAACGGTTGTCAGGCCGATACAAGCATTCAAATTACACAACCTGCGGTTCTTGCAGCAAGTGCCACAGTCACTAGCAATTATAACGGCACCAACATCTCTTGTTTTGGTGCAAGTGACGGAAGTGTTAGTTCAACTGTTACAGGGGGTACGGCACCTTACACTTACAGCTGGTCCAATGGTCAAGCCACTGCTAATTTATCTGGGCTTATTGCAGGTACCTATACGCTTACTGTTACAGATGCTAACGGATGTATTGCTACAACAAGTGTAACACTGACGCAACCAACCGATATCAATATTTCATCGGTGGCAACTCCAGTTCTTTGTTTTAGCGGGGCCACAGGTGCAGTGAGTACAACAATATCAGGCGGCACCATTCCATATACCATTCTTTGGAACAATGGCCAAATCTCTCAAAACATCAATAGCTTACAAGCCGGCACCTACGAAATTGTAGTCACAGACATCAATGGTTGTAAAGATTCGCTTGAAACGGCTGTTACGCAGCCTGCACAACCTTTAGCTGTAACACATACCCAAACCAATGTTTTGTGTTTTGGCGGTGCAACGGGTTCTATAGACATCTCAGTTATTGGCGGTACGCCGACTTACACATACGCTTGGGCATCTGGCGCTTCAACAGAAGATATTTCAGGATTGCCGATAGGCTCCTATTCGGTTCAAATTACCGATGCCAATGGCTGTCAAGTGAGTTACTCAGCTACCATTTCACAACCAATTGCTCCGTTATCATTAACAGGATTAGTAACACCAATTCCTTGTTTTGGTCAGTCTAATGGCGCGGTAAACATTGCTGTTTCAGGCGGTACAACCCCTTATACATACAGTTGGAATAGCGGTGCCCTTACTACTCAAAATATCAATAGTTTACTTGCGGGCACTTACAACATTGTCGTTACGGACTCCAATGCGTGTACAATTTCTCAAGCATTTCTTGTAACGCAGCCGCAAGGCCCAATCGCGCTTTCTGAAACGCATACCGACGCTGGTTGTACGGGCCCAGGTTCTGTCGACTTAACTGTAACAGGCGGAACAGCGCCATATTCTTATTTCTGGAGTAACCTAAGTGCCAACCAAGATCTTACTAATGCGGCAGCGGGCACCTACGAAGTAAATGTAGAAGATGCCAATGGCTGTGCTGACTCTCTTACCGTACAAATCATCGATACTTCAATTCCAATTGTACCAACTTTAGCGAGTGTCAATATTTTGTGTCTTGGTGATTCTACTGGTTCGGTTGATTTATCAATTACTGGCGGCACCGCACCATTTATCTATGTTTGGTCCAACGGCGATTCCACACAAGATTTAAGTGGCATTCCTGCCGGATCCTACTCAGTACAAATTACAGATGCCAATGGATGTTCTGCTTCAGACAGCACCACTCTAACTCAGCCAACATCCTTAATGACCCTGACTGAAACACACACTGATGCCAATTGTCTTGATTCAATTGCAGGTGGTATTGACTTAAGTGTCACAGGTGGAACACCTGGCTATACATATAGTTGGAATAACGGAGCATCTACGCAAGATGTTTCTGGGCTACAAAACGGACTTTATGTTGCTACTGTTACTGATGCTAACGGCTGTGAACAAGATCTTTCTATTCAAATTTTAGATCCTTCAAACACCGTTATGGTTGCGACAACCGTGAACCCCGTCAATTGTTTTGGCGGAGCAGACGGTTGGATTGATTTAAGCCCTTCTGGCGGAATGCCGGGCTATGTTTATGACTGGGGAACCGGCGCTGTGGTTCAGGATATTTACAATTTAGCTGCTGGACAATATTATGTGAATGTAGAAGACGTCCTCGGTTGTGGTATGTTCTTATCATTCAACGTGACACAACCAGACACTACGCTAACAGCTACTTCGACGAACTATAACGTCGTTTGTTTGGGTGATGTAAACGGAATCGTAGACCTCCATGTAAATGGTGGTACTACACCTTACACGTATGCTTGGAATAACGGTGCTACTACACAAGATATTTATAACCTTACTGCAGGTTCTTATTCGGTCATTGTCACTGACAGCAATGGGTGTACTACTCCATATACTGCTCAAGTCACGCAGCCAAGTAGCTTGCTTTCCATGACCCTGTATCCAAGTCCTGCACTATGTTTTGGCTTGCCAAACGGCGGCGTTGACCTTACGATTGCAGGTGGTGTTCCGGGATACACCTACAGCTGGAGCAA